>NZ_JUMS01000006.1:0-266822 GCF_001059415.1 Enterobacter sp. 940_PEND | reverse complement strand
TAAGCCATCTTAAATGACTCTGAGGTGTCTGTTAAACCCGTGGCGATTCATTTTAGGCATAAAAAAGACCTCAGTTGAGGTCTATTTACATACTGTTGGTGCGTAGGCCGCACCGCGATTTACGCCATAACCAACTGAAATAAATGAATTTATAAAAACAAGGAACCACATTGTATACTCACATGTATACTCAACGCGATTCCCTGTGAAAACAGCTAACTAAAAACTACTCTTCATCTTCTTCCACGGGCTCCAGCGCGTCAAGTACGACTCGCACCATGGCAATAGAACCAATACGGATAAAAGCATCTTCACCATCTTCGTCGGTTAGCATATAACGCTCCGTTGTTTCAGGCTCACAATCCAGCATCTCAAAGAACGCATTCAACTGGCCGATATCATCCGTCTCTTCATTTTGCGGTGTATCAGGCTCAACGCTCAGCGGAATCACAGGGCCACCGTTCACCAGGGTGATATGGACATTAAAATAATCGTCTTCGCAATCATCATCCTCTTCAGCGACGATTGGCAGCAGATCATCAGACAAGAACTGGTGAAATACCACTTCACGCATATTTAACGCATAGCGATACTGGTCCGAGTCAAAGACAAAGAACCGCTCTACATTCGGGCTAGTTTTTTCCTGGAAATAATAATAAAACCGCCGCTTATCCGCAGCAGAAATGGGCAACAATAAATAGTCCTGTAGCCCCTGTAGCCAAAGTTTTACGGTCCAGAGACCGCTATCCATTTCAATGCCACTTGTAGCTATTACCTCAAGATCTTCATCGGTTTTACGACGCTTCTTACGGAAGTCGTCGATCAACCGATCGCTTTCCGGGAACACGACGTTTAGAGGTTTATCCAGAGCATTGCATATTGCCTGAGCAAGGCCCAACTTTGCTGCAACCTTCCCAGTTTCGATGCGCTGGATTTGCTGCTGGCTGGTGCCGACCATAAACGCCAGTTCGCGCTGAGTGATCGACAATTGGGTACGAAGCTGTTTGATGTTGTTCTGTAACATAGCATCGCTCATCTCATGAGGTTGATGGCTGACATTAAAACACAAAAACGCGTAAATACACACATGTGTGTTTTCAGATAGATATTTGTCATAAGTGTGGAAGATTTAAAAGGCCATCACCCAAAAGAGAAGACCTTTTACACTTACTTAGCAGCCAGCATCCCCGGATAGTGCTTCGCAATGATCTCATTCATATTTTCTACCAAGTCGGGTCGTTTGAAGGTGATATGTCCCGATCCCTTCTGGAAGTAGCGTATCGACAGATACTCATCTTCGTATACGGTACTGTGTTGCTTGCTGATATGGTCGGCTAATCTGACGCTGAGATCGTGACGGTTTTCGGGAAGAGGCTTACCATCAAGCAGATTCAGCATGCGCTCTAAATCCGCTAACTGATCCCGTCGTTTTCCATGTAGTAAACCAAATCCCCAGCGTTCATGTTTCACGAGACCATTGACGATGATCTTTCTGCCAAACCGGCACGGCGAGTTCGACCTGTAATCCCAGCTCAGGCTTTTGAAGACGTTGATGATCCCACGCTCAAATACGTCGTCTTTGCTGTGCTGCAGCTGTCTGAAGGTGCTGAGAATATTCTCTTCACTGATGGCCGGAATATCATCCCGCTCAAGAGTTCGGCTCCATTCATCGCGAGCCGCAGCATCCATCAGGGCGATCATGCCGGATTTCTTCATCAAATCGCGCCAGATGCTACGGTCGAGATTGCAGGTGATCACGTTCATGGCGGTTTGTTCTTTCTCAAGTAACCAGCAACCACGGCGAAATTCCTGACGCATTGCCCAGTCAATGGCTGTTTTACCCCCAATACTCTCGGTTAGCGCAGAGATATCAGCGAGCTGATGGATCATCGCTTTGATTTGTTCCAGTGCGGCATTGCGCCCGACAACGATACGTTCAATGCTGGTGGAGCTGATAAGCTCGGTATGGCCTGTCAGAACATCGGATTCAGTGTGGGTGTATTGTTCGGACATTTGCTTTCCTTTATATAAACGCAAAACGCCAGCCGGGTCAGGGCTGGCGTTTATGCTGTTTGATGAGAGGCTACGGTTTATTGACGTTGTGCAGGAGCTGAAGATGGCAGAGATCCCGGACATCGTTCCTTGCCTGCTGGATGCAGGGTAATAGCGTGGCGGAATCGGTTCTGTCTTCGTCGTTATCGAAAATTAGCGTGGATTCACAGTCGATATTGTCCTGCAGCCAGTCGATCAGAATATCCAGCGCCGCTTCGGTAGTGAGTGTCAACATGGGGTTGCCTGTGATAATGAAGAGAAGATTTACCAGTCGAAGATCTCAAAGCCTGGTAGCAGTTCACCAAAGGCATCGAGGTGAATGATGCTCAATGGGTAGCGACGCATCAGAGTGATAATCAACCGGCGACCTGCTTTCGACAGTCCGCATCGTTTCAGTTGCAGAACCGGAAAAGCCCACGCATCCAGACGGATGAGATAGCCTGATCCGGTATAGCAAATCCACTCCGCATCCTCGTGAGCTTCCCGTTGTTGCGAGAGCCGATACAGCAGATCGTTGTCATCGCAGGTGATATGCGCCGTGCTGCACTGAATGCCATGGTAGCGGGCGCTGGCAGGAAGCGGATCTTCAATCAGCAGTTTTCCGGGCTCGTCTGCAATGCGAAGCGAATAGCCATTATCACAGACCACATCGATCAGATCGGTCAGTTCAATACCATCGATATCCACGGAAATCCGGCCCATGTTGAGAGCCAGGACGTTGACAGTATCAGCTTCCACTGTGAGGGAGAGTTTCATCGTGTCCCCCCGCTGTATTTGCCGGTGGTGATGTCGGTGACCACTTTGTAATCGTTGCGGGTCATCAGCCCGGTCGCTTTTCGTGCACGAAGGATATCGATGCTGCCAATAAGCGGTGACTGTGTTTCTGTGCTGAAACCGTGGCGATCGATACGGACCAGTTCGTACTTTTCGACGATAAAATTGACGCCATCGCACAGTGAGATACCAGCCTCAATATGCTCCTGGATCACCATGTCGTTGCCAAACGGGGTGTCGTTAAGTGTGAGCCCGTAATGTTGCTCCAGGAGGTACGTCAACAGGGTTTGCCAGATATCGACAGGAGATGGGCGTGACGCCGTCGCCCGTACAGGGTGTATAGATTGGGTTTGCATGATGTTCTCTTTCTGAGGTGAAACGAGGAAGGTGGTGCCGGATGCTGTTGCAGGTCTGGTGATTACGCTGCTGGCGGTTCCCCCGGATAAATCGCGAGGTAGATATAACCACAACTGCCCAGTGTGTCCGCTTCGCAGATGAGACCATTGTGATACAACGTGACGCAGTGCTGGTGGCGTGGGTTGAGCTCACCGGATACCAACATCAACTCAAGCTGTTTGAGCATCAGGGGAAAAGCCTGATTAAGCTGCAATGCTTCGCTTTCGTGAAATGTTCCGGTGAAATTGCTCCGGTCAGACAGGAAGTGTAGCTGATTGCCCTCCTGGACCAGGCGGGTACCAAAACAGGGTGTGGTGTCGCACTTCAGCCCCCACCAAGGGGAAGCGATTGTGTGCTGAGGTATCGCCCCGACATCGGTACTTTCAGTATCGGACATTTAAGCACTCCTTAACAGTGATGGTAAGTGATTAATTAAGTGTGACGCTGCGTAGAACCACATACGGACCGTGACGGTCATGACGGCGCTCCGCGAAGACCGCCAGCACACCGCTGACATCCTGTACCTCCCGCCCTGCGTAGTGGCAGATACTGCCGGACCATACGTATTTGCCGGTACAGAAGCGAAACAACCGGGATTGCGGATGCTGACGATAAATCGCCATGGCCTGACGCTTGCTGATAATTTTCATCACAGGTCCCCTTACAGCCAGCCGCGTTCAGCTAGCGAGACGATCTCCATCCCGCCAACAACCAGGTGATCCAGAAGACGGATGTCCACCAAATCCAGCGCCTGCTTAAGACGTTCTGTGATCCGTCTGTCTGCCTCGCTGGGCTCTGCGTGCCCTGAAGGGTGGCTGTGTGCAACGAGCATGGCAGCAGCGTTATGTTTCAGTGCAGCCTTCACTACTTCCCGTGGATGGACCTGCGTATGGTTGATGGTGCCGGTGAAGAGGGTTTCATGCGCAATCAGCCGGTGCTGGTTATCCAGGAAGAGCGCAATAAATTCTTCACGCTCCTGCGTGGCAAGCTGCAGGCGTAACCAGTCCCGGACGGTGTGGCTGGAGGTAAATGACGCACCGGGTTCACGTAACTGACGCTCCAGCAGGGTTAGAGCCTCACGGATGGTGTGCTGTGCGGATGCCGGTAATTTGGCGGCAAACAGCGGTAACTGTGTTTCCATTGTGGGGTCCTCAGTCGATGATATGCATGATGGCGCTGCATTCTGCGTGGTTGAGCGCGTAGTCCCGCAGACGGTAATAGTGCTCCGTCATGGCGTCGCATTCGGTGCGCATGGCGTGGTGGCTGTAAGTCATCAGACAGACGGCTATTCCGGCGGCTTCGGCGCTGAGTTCACCACCGTTGCCGTTCATCGGATTGAACAGCGTCCATTTTTCATCGATATCCTCATTCGCTTCCGGGGCCATAAAAGCACCGCCGTTGCTCAGCGTGTAAAACTGCCAGATGCCGCCACTGTAGCTGGCGCAGAAGCGGTCCATCCAGGCGAAGGCTGTCGGTTCAAGGATTATCCACTGTGGTATGTTGCCGAAGTGCAGTGGCCAGAAGCCAACACGCTGTTCGTCCGGTACGAGCGTGGCGGCCAGTGCGGAGACTTCATCGGCAGATTTCTGGTGTAACAGGTTGTTATCGTTAAGGTTGATAATGTCGGTCATGTCAGTTGTTCCTTTTGTAGAGGTCATAAGCGCACTCCCGCTGAGCGGGAACGTGTAAGTCGTGTGATTTTTGGCGTAACAGGCGTGCCGTGTTACCGGCAGGTAAGTTCAGCAGGTGATGTGGTCAGGAGTTGCCGTGGGCAGGATTGTGCATAGCCATCGATATCGCACCGTGAGGGCCAGATACCATTCGCATCAGCCTGCTGACAAAGGCTAAGTTCACCAGGCCGGTAGCAGAGATGCCTGCACCAGGCGCAGAGGTCATCGTCGGATACAGAACGGCAGCCGGGCTGGTTTTGCAGAGAGACGGGCCAGACTGCTGTCTGATAAGCATTCGCAGGAACGTGCTGCATCAGCTCAGTGCCTGTTGTAATTCTTCGGCCATCACCCACAGCGCTCGGTTCAGCTTGATATCGCCGTCGATACCGTTAACCGCGCGTGTACGGCTGCGTTTACCCTGTGCGGAGCGACCATTTAAGCCTCCCTTACTCAAATTTTCCTGAAGCGTATTGAAAGTCGTCCACAAATCACTTTTTTCGTCCTGCCAGCGACGTGGCGTCAGTACCTGGGATTCGGTGATGGGCTGATGCTCTTCGCCAAAACGGTAGGCCAGCGCTGCTTTCGCAAACGCCTGCTGAGCGGGTGGCGGCACCAGCAGTGACTGCATGGCCTCGCGTTTCTCCTCCACCCGGTCAAACACGCCGAGGACTTCGTAAGCGCCTTCAATCACTTTTTCAACGACATCACCGCGATGCGGTACGCGGATCTCGCCAAACGACTGACCGCAGACGAGCGAGTTTGTACAAACACTTCTGAAGATCCCTGGTAATAACTGAAAGCTGGATGCGCCATCGTGCGAATTAAGAATGATGATTTCCGGCACCTGCTGACCGTTTATCTGCCCGGCACGGCGCAGACGGAGCATGTGCTTCGTATGCTCACGCTTGCTCTGATCACGCACTTTAGTCTGACAGGCAAAGAAAGGCTCAAATCCTTCGCGATGAAGGTTCTCCAGCAGAGTGATAGTCGGGATATAGCAGTAGCGCTCCGAGCGGGATTCGTGCTTGTCTTCGCCAAAAACGCTGGGAACATGCTGGTGTAATTCGTCGTGGGTTAGTGGACGATCACGGCGTATCTGGTTGGTTCGGCCAAAGCAGCTGGCTAATCGCATAATGAAAACTCCTTGTGGCTAACGGCATAAAAGCAAAAGACCATGCTCCGAAGAACATGGCCTGATGCAGGGGGTGGCGGTTGTGATAAAGAACGACGATGGACGCTGACTGTGGTTAGTTGTCGTCAGAGAGTGAAGGAACAGGGATACCATCACTGACGATATAGCGATTGAGCATCACCCCGGCATCCGGGGCAAAGTTCCAGTCGCGCCAGATAAGCATGTCGTCGGTATCGCGGATAACCAGACGAAAATGGATGCCCTGGTCATCTTCTATAGAAATATTGATGTATGCGGCGGCTATAGCTTCAGCCTGAGCGCGGGTGAACGTCCCTTGTGGCAACGAGGGAACCTGATGATTTCTCATGATTTCCGTTGCCCCGGATAAGGTGGCAGAAACGTGGTGCAGGCAATGCGGCCAATTGTGCGGGTGGTGGTGACATCCACCACCCCGCTGACCACACCACCGGCCAGGGGCACCAGACGAATAAACTGACCGCCGGTGCGTATGCCTGTCCGGGTAGCCATCAGCACCAGGGTTTTCTCCACAATCCTCCGTGTGAAGGGCCGGGTCCAGTTCTCCATCGCCTGTAACGCCACTTCCTGCAACAGCGCTTTGGCAGCGTTACCGCACAGACACAGCCCGGCAAGTGCCCGGATACGTTCATCAGCCAGATTGCGTTTACCAAGGCAGGCGATGGCTGCCACCAGTCGGGTCTGGAGAAACAGTACGCTGGTGATGTTCAGGGGCAGCGTGACGGGCATCGCCACCACCCCGCCCACTCCGGATAAAAAGCCGGTACTGCCCGCCTTAACGCTCTCCCAGCGGATCATCGCGTGAGCGGCCTTTGTCACATCCCCCTCCGCATCCGTGAGATAGCGTTCTGCCAGGGTTTCAGCCGACTCGATCCCGGCAATCCCACTGACGGCTTTGTCATAGAGCCAGCCCATCATCGCCTGAATGCTGCGGGGGGTGTGTTCTTCTGCTGGCATCTCATCGTCATACTCAACGTCAATATCATCGTTATTTTCCATTCGTTCTCCTGCTTAAACAGTGGATAAAAGAAAGGCCAGGGACATTGCTGTAATGAGCCTGGCGGGGGGTTTGCTGTCAGAGGACATAAAAGCAACAGGCCACGCCCTCCTGAGAGGGTGTGGCCTGCTGGCAAGGGTTATCCCTGTGGTTAATGATTTTTACTGTCAGTTCAGGGTGAAGTGTTCACCCATTTTTTCGTTGTCAACGTGACTGTCCTGGGGAAGCTCGCGGGTATCGAGCGTCAGACGGGTTTTACATTCATGAGCCGAAATCAGATCCCCGTTTTTGTACACCCGGATGCCCTGAAACTCTTCATGACCGGTGTCTTTATTCAGCAGAATGTAGTCATATACCCCTTTGTTAAAGCGGATGTAACTGGCCGACCCCATTCCCAGCGGTGCGTGGTAGTGGAAGGCTTTCACACCGAACAGCCCTTCCGTTAACTCCAGCTCGGGTTTATCGTTCTTATCCGTGTAGGTGTAGCGATAATCCTTCCCTGCGGCGGCATAGACCCCCACATTTTTCCCGTTATCCAGGGTACAGAACGCATTCACCGGGAGATCCGCAGGCTGCTGAGCTGTCTGCTTCTCTGGTTCTGTTATTTTTGGGGTAGTTTTCGACACACGATTTTGTGCCGCGAGGCGGCGGGCTTCGTTTGCCGCTTCTGCATCCTTTTGCGCCAGGCTACCCGGGCCATAAAGATTTTTACTGGCTCCCTCTCCATGGAACCCACCTTTTCCAGAGCCTTCAGCAACGCCCGCTTTTGGATTGTAACTGGCAGCTATTTCCGGGTCAGCCTCGCGTGAAAATGCCTGCTTTGACTGTTTATGCCATTGGCCGTTTTCACCCTGTTTGTAACCCATCTTTGCCATGCCCTGTTTGTATTCCGACTGGGGATCGAAATCAGTCACCTTCTGATTAATCACTGAGCCGCACACGCTGGCAAAATCAGAGGTACTGAAGGTAAAAGAAGAACCAAACGTGCTCATGTTGGCTTTTTTGTTTTTTTTCAATGAATTAATAACTGACTGAATATCACTAGTTGCCACGGTTGTCTGCACTGACTGGTATTGGGACTGGCTGTTACACATCACACTGGATGGATAAGAAGTGTTATTAATCCTGAAATTACTACCGGTAAGTTCAGTGGTGCCACGACCGCCGCACTTTGGCTTATTCTCAATGATACCAATCGTTGACGGCTTAACCCGTAGCAGAACCTGACCGTCATCGCTGTACGACTGGCAGAAGGTACCATTGACGGTCCATGCGGCAGAAGCATTAAACGCCGCCATGCTGAGCACAACAGCCAGCAAGGTTTTCTGATGTGGACGGTATTTTTTCATTCAATTTTTTCCTTTTTAATTGCTGAGCGGGAAACGGGTCTGTTTCCCGAATGGTTTTACTTCCTGAAAATACTCATCACCCACTAATCAGCGGGAAACCTTCATCCTGCCCTCTTCACTGTTGATAACCCTTCCGGGCCGTGGAAATGACCCGACTAAAACCCATGCCAGGGTGCGTGTAACCGGCAACACCATGATCGTTTTTATCGATCGATTTAATATAATTGATCTGTATAATCAATTGATAATTTTATAAAGACAACACATGAACGACGGTGAAATATTGTTAATGGTCTGTTTTATAGAGATTTACCTAACCAGGATTGAAAGTGGCTGGCTCAAAGGGATACAGGTGTCGGAATGAAAAGATGTGCAAGATGTAACAAGAGAAGGGGCGTCATCAGCCTCCTGTTTGGGCTTGATAAGGAATACTGCGACGAATGCTTATTTGATACTGAGCAGGAAATCAGGGAAAAACACATCCTCCCCGTCAGGCGTCAGAAAGATGACAGCGAAGGGAAAGCGTAGCCCGATATGCAGCCTAAAATTGATGTCAGCGCCATTATCCCGGTCTTCAATGCGCAGACCACCATCGACCATCTGGTGAATAGGCTCCTCAGCGAGCAAACACTCAGCACTGAGGTGATTGTTGTGGATGATGGCTCTACCGACGAAACGTCGACCATACTCAGCACCATCGAAGATGAACGGCTGGTGGTTATCAGCCAGCAGAACCTTGGTGTATATGCTGCAAGAAATGCCGCACTGGCAGTGCACCGGGGTGAATGGGTGGTTTTTCTTGATGCGGATGACCGGATTGAAGAAGGTTTTCTCCGGGAGAGACTGAAAAGCGCACGAGCGGCCCAGGCCGATGTTGCTCTTTTCAATGGCTGGTACACCGACAGCAGTTGCCTGCAACTAAGACCTGTTCATCGTAAGCAACCTTATGCTCAGGCACTCAACGGGCATGCGTGGATACAACATTGCGTGGCACAGAAAGAATGGCCGCATTACCTGTGGCTACAAATGGTGCGCTCGTCCTATATAAGGAAGAATAATCTGCACTTTCAGGAAGGAAAAAGCCACAAGGACATCCTCTGGACGATTAACCTCGCCGCTGCAAATGGCCAGTTTTATTTCGCTGACAGGAAGGACTATTTCTACATCACAAACCCGGCATCGATTACCCACCGGCAGGACTACTACGATATCCGGGCGCACAGCTACATTGATGTTATCAGCGACATTCTCGTTCTTTCATCCTTGCCACAGCACCATGAAATCAAAACGCCTCTGAGAAGGCATGCGCTGGTTGAGTGTCGCCATTTTCTCGGGTTGTTCCGGCGAAAGATTGCAAACCGGCAGGCAGCCCGACAGTTGTTCAGGCAACGAATCGTATTGCGTCAGTTGGTTGCAGGGGTCAGCGGTCTGAGCGACCTCTTTTTTGTGCTGAAACTCGTGAGAAAGATTTATCTGTAGCCAGGGAGATTACAGCTGTGAATCTCGTGAGATAGATGCAACAGAGAATTTCCGCATAAAACTAAAAAACCCGGAACGCTACATCAGTAACGAACCGGGTAAGTCACGCAGGAAGTGGTTATTTCACCGTTGCAGAAAATATTCTTGATCTGTTCAGATAAGTAATATAGCCGCAAAAATATCTGGAATAGCCTTTACTCAAAAGTCAGGTCTTCCCCTATAAGACGCCATAAATCAACGTGTTCCTTCTCCTGCTGTGGTACATAGAAAAAGGTAGTGGCAGAACGTTTTATGCCAGTGAAATAGCGATAACACAGAACTTCATCTTCGGCATCACCAGCCGCGATTATCTCCTGTGAGTAGAACCCATTGTAGAACGCCACCACAGCCTCTCTGTTGTCTATTTCAACACTGAAGTAGCGACGGAGATACTTACGCAATAAGCGGTACATCAGGTCGATAAACTGCTTGTGTGGCTCGCGTAATGACGAGTTGATATTAAAGCATTGACTAAAAATGCGGCATAATAGCGCCATGATGCGATCGGGGTCACCGGATAACACCGCATGGAAGCCCACAATCGCCAGTAGCTCCAGATAGAGAGGGTATTGAGGGAACAGTTGTTTTATTTCCATCAAACATTCTGAAACACTGTGATGCTCAAGACGCCACAATTCCTTATAAAGCAAAGTGAACAAGGGAAGTTGTCTCTCAATACCACCAAACTCAATCTTTCTGGGAGCATTACCATAAAAACGTTTAGCCGGTGTAATTTCTCTTAGTGCTGCATTCACTTCCTCTGAACCAAACCGTTCAATTAAACTGTCATACAGACTACCGTTAAACGGTATCAACTCCCCCGTTGACTGAATCCCCCCGAAACCCTGTCCCTGATACGGGATAGCATCATTATTCCGGCGATTAATAAATGAAGGTGCTATAATCATATTCTCAGTAGTATTTGCGCCCCCTTTTGCGTTCGGATACAAATGGCTGATATCCAGAAAAGGCAGCGGCGCAAGTGTTAATTTCTCCTGACGGTCACTGAGTGGAGGAGTATAACTTCGTTGGTAATGAGACTTGCGTAAATATAAATGATAGTAATTCACGATTTCTGTCATATTCGAAACTGACCCCAACAAATAAAGATTCCGTTTGATTGAATTTTCTATATGTGTCCAGTACGATGAACTCAGAATACTTTCAGCGTTGAAGTTATCGAACTTCCTTGAATCACGTTGTCGGCAAACTGCACTGCAATACTTTTCATTCCTTGTTCCTGATAACGTATTCTTACAAGGAGGATATCCGCATCGGGTATTTTCTCTCCCTTTACGCCTGTTGGCTCCGGATAAAAATATCAGATAATGGTTATCACATAATCGTTCCTGTCGTGCTGGCCTGAATCTAGAAACAAGGTTATTGCAATTATCTCTCCTGCATTTAGTCATGATGTGTCTGCACTTTAATTCATTGAATGTTATCACTAATGATTGCTATAGCTGATAAAGAATAGTGATGTGATATTTAGTTAATATATATTACGTATAATTACCTTATTGCGTTAGACCCACCTGGTAGTTGAATACAGTCATACAGCATTATTTGCCACTACCAAATCGAAAGTAACGATCTGCTTGATGGAGTGTTCCGGGCATCATACACTCCAAACATGACGAGCAAGTTTTGAACAAACACCCATCACCATCACACACTGAAAGGCTGAGATTTCTGCTAAATTAGCAATACCAGCAACTATTTTAAGACAGAAAAGTGCATATCTGGTTGTTTGTTGACCTCCGTCATCATACTAACGATGATGGTCACACCACCTTCAAATGAAGGATCCTGTGTTTCGAATAAGAATACTGATATTCCTGGATAATAGTTAGTGCAGCAGGCTGCCAACATTTTATAAATCAACATGCCAGAAATCTTCATCCTTCAGGTTTTGCGTTTGTACAGTGCTGTAGGAGTGAGTAACACTACCTGTACATACAGAACCGTTTGGATAATAACCTGCAATGTGTAACATGCTGGAACCGTTATATCGTATAATGCAACACAGTTTCTGATTGATTAGTTGATTTAACGCGGGTGTTAATTTATCTGTGTGTCTGAGACGGCCCGGACCAGACTGAAGCAGCTCAGACTTAGGAAATGGTACACCCTGATTTTTGTTCAGTCTTTTAAGTATAAAGTTCCAGAGGTTTCGGACATCGCATTCAAACTGGTATCGCTCTGATAGTGGATAAAACAGATCGCTTGCCTGCTGCAAATACCATTCTACTATTGTCAGTGCATTGCTTACCTGACGTGCGTCGATAATCTTAGTATAAAGAAGATCAGCTGCTGAACTGTTTCCTGTTGGTTTGGTTGAATAAAAAGTCATTATTGCCCCCAGTCGTAATACCTGTTCTGTTGCTTTTGACGCAAAATCCCGGATATGTGAAAACTTCCCGCCTGGTAAAATAGCCTGCTCAATTTCTCTCTGTTTTTCCTGAAGAAACATTTTTGCATCATCTGACAGTCTCAGTTGATCTTTCGGTATACTGTCATCATAAAACCGGGCTTCAAGAAGGGTTAACAGCCCCTGAATGTGGTCATAAAACGGAGCTAATACTGCATTCAGCCCTTCTTCATCAATACGGCTATTACGTTGCCCTATTGAGCTTTTTACCTTCATAACAAGGAAGCGGGCAAGTAAACCACTGTTTTTAGCCATCTCTCCATATTTTTCTAAAAAATTAATAAATACGCCAGGCTGAATCATTAGTGAAAGCATCAGACATAATGGGAGTTTGTAGTTCTCACCATCTGTTCTGTCAAATGAATATTTCCCTCCATCCCAGCCTTTATTCAACAGTCCTGGGTGATTTTTCAACCCGCTTCTGAAAAAAGAGATCGCTTCATCCATGATGATGCCAGCTTCAGCATGCAGGCTTAAGCCCTGGATAAGAGCTTTAAATGTCACGTCCTGATAGATGAACTTTGGCTCAACAGGACGTTTAGGTTCACGTTTATAATGCTCTTCCAACTGAGAATGAGCATCCTCGACCCCAAATCTCTTTTTTATAGCCTGCCGCTGATTAGCATTTAGCCCCTGTAAAACGGTTTTCCAGATCAGATGCTCCCTTTTATAGAGAACAAGTCGATCTCTGTATTCAAGTTGCATTTCCTCAAATCGACTATATACAGGTCTCATTAGCAGTCGTGACAGAAATGTCTTACCTTCACCAGACTCGGCAAGCGTAAGAAGGTATAAAGAGCATGGCCCTGATATACCTGAGTAAGGCGATATAACACCGACAAGATACTGACAGATAATCGAAAGCATGGTAAAAATAATGTTTACCGTCAATTCCATTGACATTCCTGTAAACATATTTACACGCTCAACTGTATCTTTTAATTGCTCAGGTAAACAGTACAAAGGGAAGGTTGTCCTGTTTTCTTTTTCTGTTTTTTTATTTAAAGACATCAATTGATTTCCTGTTTGTTGATGGTTTTATTGTTTTTTTGTTCGTGGTTCTCGCTGTTGCTTCCTTGATATTATCTGGCAGCAGCGCGCTCGTTTAACCATGCTTCATAGTCACTCTTTCTCCAGCGACTGGAGCGGCCTATTTTCAGCGGGCGGGGAAAAAGGCCTCTGGAAATAAGGGAATAGTAATGCTTGTCGCTAAGACCGCTATGAGCGGTGATGTCTTTCATGCTGAGCAGGATGTCATCGCCCATTGCAAAGCGGGTACGTTTTTCAACATCTGGTAGGAGTGGCCGCCCGGTCTGTTCGTTGTTATGCCGGTTTGCGTAAACCAAGGATTCTGTTTGTAGCAGATTCGTCATTGCTTGTTCCTCTTTGTTGATTACAGGAGCTCTCTGCTCCCTACGAAAGAGAAATCTACAGCCTGTCTGAATGCACCACGACACCATCAGCAAAAAAATTATTTAAATTTTACTTGGTGTCTTGACTTTTTTCTATTTATCACTTTTAAAGTGCAGGAGCAAAGTGTCCCGTTTCTTTTTTTTCAAGCATGTCTTAATGTGATCAATCACATAGAAACGTATGATGATTTCAACAGAATACTGGTTAGGCTGGGAAGTTTAGTTGTGACGATGAGGAGGATATTGGGTGGGAAGATCTAGGAAGGCAAAACTTTTTGTGGATGAGCATGGCGATACACCAGGGAATCATTACTGGCATCGGTTTATGTCACTGTACTATGTAGAACATCCATCAACATTGGGTAAGTATGCTTACAGTAGATTCAGTTCCCTTGAACCGCTTGAGCAGGTGTATATAGGCGAATTAAAAAATGCTTTTGAGATATGGTTTGATGTGCTTCATGCCAAGCCCCCCTCAGAACCTACAACCTTTCAGAAGATGTTCCTTGATGAACCTATGTCAAGTTTGATGATAATAGATGAAACGCTGGTGTACGATATCTTCTTCCGTTTTATCTATGAAAGGGATATCAAGCGGGAAGAGATTTCAGATCGTCTGGATGCACTTCTTGTCGATGATAAAATACCGTATCCCTGTCTTTTTGAAGTTTCATGCTATTTTTACATCATTGCTACACGAATTTTTGCCGACGAAAACTTTGATAATAAAGAGATTCAGTTTTTTAGAGCAATGTTTGAGGCTATCAATAGCTTAAAAGAGTTCACAAGCAAGCATGATGCGTATCTGCAAGAGAAAAACAAGGAACTGCATAAAAAAATATCAGGTAAAGGAGGTGAGAACAAATGGTCAAAGATCCGTGCAGAAGTCATCCGATTACTGAAAGAAGAAATTAGCTCAGGCCAATGTTTAGGACGGTTTAACAGTAATGCTGATTTGACTGAATACTTACTTCCTATGGTAGAAAAGTATATTAGTATCTGCGATATAAAATCGCCCGATGATTTGTTTTATACGCTCGAAAGCTGGTCAACAAGCCCTAAATCAGATATCTCGGCACTGTATGGGCTGTTGGTCATCTAATCAGCCAATATAAGACACTGTAATAAACAACTCAGATATGGAAGACTGGATGAAACTTGCCGATTCAGAATTATTCGGAACTGTTATAGTACCAGAAGATTTTAGTGAAATACTAACCCTGGCTACTTTTGATATACATAATGAACGGAATATTTACATGTGGCGAGGACAAGGTGATATTGCATGGCCAATACATAGCTCGGCATACAGACGCCTCATGAAAGATAGAGACTATCCATTAGGGGAGCATGTAATGCGAGATTATGAGCGAGAGTTATTACTAAATGCTCAGCATCAAGGTTATCATTTCGAAGATGGTAGGGAATTAAGTGATTTTGAGTTGCTGGCAAAGCTTCAGCATCATGGTGCTGCCACCAGAATGATCGATGTATCAAGAAATATGCTGGTTGCATTGTGGTTTGCATGTGATTCAATGCGTGATAAAACAGGCCTTTTATTTGGATTGCATTATTCGGCAATCAATGGATTTGAAGGGCGTCCTGATAAACGCTCTTATAATCAGGTGTTTGATAGAAAGACTGATATAGCGACAAATGAAGATGATTTCGATAATACTCCAACATTATGGCAGCCTCCTGTTGTGACAAAAAGGATTGCCGCCCAAAGTGCACAATTTCTTTATAGCCGGGTCAGCAACGATAGAACAGGAAGTCTGAGTTTCAGATGCGGTGAGAATATCGTGAACATGATCGTAATAACACCAGAAATGAAAACTAAATGTTTAAAAATATTAGAGAACACTTTTGATATCCGGAGGTTTACATTATTCCCTGACATTGACGGCTTTTGTTTTTCCAATAGCACAAATTTTGGATGTCACAGTAATGAAAGATGGTGAATATTCTATTCGGCAATCTACGAATTGATCTTCCCCGCCAAAAGTGGACACAGCCCTAAGCGAGGTTCTGGTTTTCAACTGTTCCGGGCTTAGACCGCTACAGGCACTGTGACGAGTGCCAGCTATTGTAATCACAATAGATATAATTAAACACAGCCATTCGCATCAGTTCACGGCTGACAAAGCGCTATCCGTGCACGCATTCCGCCTTCAGTGAATGAAAGAAGCTTTCCTTCTGCACAGGCATTATAGTAGCTGTTGCATGTAGCGCCCATGATGCCCCACAGAAGACAGGCACTGAAAGCGCATCCAAGATTAGCGGTGGTCAGAATGGCGCTTTGGCCTGACATTTATGCGCTGGTTAACCGACGCCGAAACCAGTCCAACTATTTCATCAAATCACTGGGATCACCAGCGTCCCCCCAAGGTTTGAACATACAAGGGAGCACATGGCGGAGGTCGAAAACCACCATTAGCCGTAGGTGTATCCAGAGCCAAAGGCCCCCCGAAACTCTCGGTTTTGGGATCGCCGAATTCATTTCATAGTGTTAATATTACCGCCAATTTTCAGCGTTCTGATTCCTTCTGTGAATCAACGTATTGGGCTTTCCTGATAGCCGAACGTTTGAACCTACAATGCTCAGAATTGATAAGAAAAAAGGAATATATGTCCAGGCTGACTGATTTAATAGCTAAAGCGAAGGCCAAAGACCCGCAACTGGCCGCTGATCTTGATCGAGAAATCAAGATTCTATCGTCACGTCTCCCCTTTGGGCTTAATTTTGAACGACATAGCCCTGAAGTTGTTGAGTTGCCATTGCGGCCTATTCGCAAGGGAGATAAAGTCCGCGTTCTGCCAGAGCGTGGATCCACCAAGAAAGGTGATCAACGGTTGTGGCAGGTTAAAACCATCCACAAGGCGAAGAAGGTCGCTGATCTCGAGTTGCTGGACGCGGCTGATATCGAGACTCAGACTGTAGCGCTGAGTAACCTTGTGGTTATAGCTGAATTTCGTGACACGATCTGGCCGGGTATGGTCAGTACGGGAAAAGTACAGCGCGGCGGTGATAAGCCTTTCCACTCAGTCATCAATGGCGAAAACTATCATGTACTGAAAGCGTTGACCTACACGCATAGAGGCAAGGTGGATGCCATCTATATCGACCCGCCGTATAATACAGGTGCGAAAGACTGGAAATACAATAACGATTACGTCGAAGAACAAGACTTGTATCGTCACAGTAAATGGTTAGCTTTTATGGAGCGCCGCCTGCTGATAGCTAAGGAGTTGTTAAATCCTGCTAATTCAGTATTGATCGTCACAATCGACGAAAAGGAATATTTACGATTAGGGTTATTGTTGGAACAAGTATATCCGAATGCAAAGATTGAGATGGTCTCTTCTGTAATAAATCCGAAAGGCACAGGCAGGTCAGGTGATTTTGCCCGTACGAATGAATTTTTGTTTTTTGTACGATTTGGGTCATCAACTGTCAGTGGCAGACCCGATGAAGCCGCTGTTGGCGCAGAAGTTGCTTGGGAAACAATGAGGAGACGAAACCTTGCATCTATAAGAGGCAGAAAAGGTAAAGGGGCTTGTGGTCCAAATCAGTTCTATCCCATTTTTGTAGACGAGGCATCAGGAGCCATTATTGGGCGTGGCGACCCACTGAATGTTGAAGTTCCTCGTGAAAGCATCATCCCCCCCTTAGGTGCTATTGCGGTTTTCCCTGTTCGTTCAGATGGAACTGAAATGAATTGGGAATATACTGACTCTGCATTCGATAAGTGGTGGAGAGAAGGTTATATTCGCGCCAATGGTAAAAAAGATGAACCTCAGCCTTACATCATCCAGCATCTTCCTAATAAGGCACGTAATGAAATAGCGGATGGAATTGCAATCGTTGAACGTAAACGTTCTGATGGTTCCATTATTGCAAAATATGTAAATGCAACGTTCAAGCATGTTACCACGCAATGGGATTTTACTTCCCATAGTGCTGAACACGGAGGCACAGGGATTATAAAATCTATTATCCCTGGGCGAAAATTTCCATTCCCAAAATCGCTTTATGCCGTCGAAGATGCTCTTCGCTTTTTTATTGCTAACAAACCCGAAGCAATCATCCTCGATTTCTTCAGCGGCTCTGGCACAACTGCCCACGCGGTCATGCGCCTGAACAAACAGGACGGCGGTCGTCGCCAGTGCATATCCGTCACTAACAATGAAGTTGCCGCTAGCGAACAGAAACTGTTGCGCGAACAGGGCTTACGCCCTGGGGACCCCGAATGGGAAAAGTGGGGTATCTGTGACTACATAACTAAGCCACGTGTACAGGCCGCCATCACAGGAAAGACACCTGAGGGAGAGTCGATTAAAGGCGACTATAAGTTTATCGACGAATTCCCGATGTCTGAAGGCTTTGAGGAGAATGCCGAGTTCTTCACCTTGACCTACGAAGCTGAAAAATCGGTTAGCTACAACCTAGCATATGCGCGCATTGCACCGTTACTGTGGCTACGCGCAGGTGCACGCGGCAAACGTATAGAGAAACTGCCAGCTGAAGGATGGGCAGTGGCTGATACTTATGGCCTGCTGTCGGCTGTAGATCAGGCCACACCTTTCATTGACGCCATTAGCCATGCTAGTGGCGTACGGGTGGCCTTTATCGTCACTGACGATGACCGCCACTTCCAGGCTGTCACCAGGCGTCTGCCAAAAGGTGTTGAGCCGGTACGTTTGTATGAATCGTACCTGACCAATTTCAGCTTCACCAGTGGGGAATTAACAGAATGAAGTTCACTCTCAAGGACTACCAGCGCGATGCTGTACGTGATTCGCTGGTGAATCTCAGAAAATCTCGCCGTTACTGGCATAACGAAAATGACAAGAGCGCCTTCTCTTTAACGGCTGTAACCGGTGCGGGTAAGACCGTCATGGCTGCCGCTGCGTTTGAAGCATTGTTTCATGGCGACGACGAGTTTAATTTCGATGCCGATCCTGGCGCGGTAGTGATCTGGTTCAGTGACGATCCTGCACTGAACGAGCAAACCCGCTTTCGCTTGATGGAAGCCAGTGACCGTATCAACTACAACGATATGGTGGTGGTTGAACATCCTTTCAGTCGGCGCAAATTTCAGGCTGGAAAAATCTATTTCCTTAACACGCAGAAGTTTGGCAAAAAAAGCCTGCTGGTGCGCGGGTTCGATGATAAAGGCGGGCTTTTCGAAGCAGCCCCTGATGCACAGGCTTATACGCTGTGGGATACCATCCAGAACACCATCGAAGACCCGGACCTGACACTTTATTTGGTTCTGGACGAAGCGCACAGGGGGATGGGTTCGTCGACAACTTCCAGCGAAGCGGCTAAAAGCACCATTGTACAACGGCTCATCAATGGTTCGGCTGGAGTGAAGGGTATTCCAGTAGTGTGGGGGATTTCCGCCACAGTTGAACGTTTCGACCAAGCCATTGCGAATACTGGCAATCATGTAAAACTGCCGAATGTGGTGGTTGACTCGGCTAAAGTGCAGGAATCGGGACTTATTAAGGACGATATCATTCTTGGTGTGCCGGATGAAGCCGGTGACTTCGATACCGTGTGGGTACGCCGTGCTGCCGACAGACTCAGGGAAGTGACCGATGCCTGGGCAGATTATGCAAAACAGCAGGAAACTGTGCGCGAAGTAGTACCGCTGATGGTATTCCAAGTACCCAATACGCCTGACCCGAACGAAGTGGGGCGTTGGCTGGATACGCTATTCTCTCGTTACCCTGAATTGCCCGTTGACAGTGTTGCTCATGTTTTCGGTGAACATACCACACAGCGTTTCGGCCAATATCAGGTACCTTATATTGAACCACAGCGAGTGCAGGAATCAACTTGGGTGCGTGTACTGATTGCTAAAGATGCCATCAGCACTGGCTGGGACTGCCCGCGTGCAGAAGTAATGGTTTCCTTCCGTGCAGCCAGCGACAGGACGCATATTACACAATTGCTGGGGCGTATGGTACGAACTCCACTGGCAAGACGTATTCCGGGTAATGAGCGCTTAAACTCAGTAGAATGCCTGCTGCCCAAGTTTAATACTAATACCGTGAGGGATGTCGTCAATACCTTGTTTAAGGGCGATGATACATCTCCTCCGAGCGGACGTATCCTGGTAAACCCTGTGGAGATGAAACCTAACCCGGCGGCTTCAGCTGCCGTATGGGAAGTATTTGAAGCGCTACCTTCACAAACCCGACCACAGAAAGGAGCCAGACCAGCCAGACGTCTGACCGCGCTGGCACAGGAACTGGTTGATGACGGCATTCTTGATGGGGCAGTCAGGAAAGCCCATGCTGCTTTGCACGCTGTCCTGGACAAATTCCAGACAGAAAATGCTGAAAAAATCAAAAACAAGCGCAATGCAGTGCTCGTAGTGGATGGTAAAGCGGTGGTTGCCAGCCTGAAGAACAAAGCGATGACCTTCAACGAATTCTGGGAGGAGGCGGACGTAGCGGTGATTGATGACGCCTACCGGCGTGCAGCCCGAATCTTCAGCCCGGATGTTTCACGTACCTATGTCGAATATCTGGCCGATAAGGTCGCGGATCGAGAAGAGGATGCTGAGGAGTATTTGGAAGCAATCATGGAAGCTCGTGTGACCGTTGCTGGTTTGGGGCTAGTGATGGAGGTGCAGGATTACTTCGATGCCGAGGCTGATAAACTGGCGAAGGCATGGCTGGCTGAGTACACGCAGCAGATCAAGTCCTTGAAAGATGAGCGTAAAGAGGCTTATCGTCAAATCATCGAAATGAGTACCGAACCGCAGGATGTGGATCTGGTCAGGCCGGAGAACAAGTTTGAAATGACTAGGGCGCGTGAAGGCGAGAAGGAAACTGACCTTCCTGTCTGGAAACACCATTTGTTGTGTGACGAAAACGGGAACTATCCGGCTCAGTTGAACCATTGGGAAACCACGGTTTTTGAGATCGAAACCAAACGTGAAGGATTTGCTTTCTGGTATCGAAATCCACAATACACAGGGCAGTCGTCACTAGGAATCGCTTATGTTGAAGCCGAACAGTACAAAATTGTTCGTCCCGATTTCCTGTTTTTTGCCGAACAGGATGGCGAAATGATTGTGGACCTGGTAGATCCACATGGCCTGCATCTGGCTGATGCCTTGCCTAAACTGAAAGGACTGGCGCTATATGCCGAACACCATCCTGATGCTTATAGGCGAATCGAATCCGTCGCCGAAGTAAAAGGTAAATTACGGGTGTTAGATTTGAAACGGCAAGATGTACGCAATGCTATAGCTGTAGCTGAAAATGCAGAATCATTATTCAGTAGCAATTTTGCTGGCTATTATCAGTAACCTATTGGTAATAAGTAAACGTAATGGCCTTTTATGAATAAAAGGCCATTTTAGATGCCCCAATTAATTACCCTTAACCCCGATTTACCTTCGCATAATCAAACGGCGTAATCGCTCTTTCCCGGTTCGCATCCAGAAAATCCGCCCACCACTGCAACATCAGTTTGCGCTCATCCAGATGTTCCGCTTTATGGATATACGCCGCCCGCACCGAATTGCGCTCCATATGGCTCATCTGGCGCTCCACCGCATCCTTCGACCATAGCCCTGACTCAATCAACGAACTACAAGCCATTGTACGGAAGCCGTGGCCGCAAATTTCAACTTTAGTGTCATAACCCATAACCCGCAGAGCACTGTTGACCGTGTTTTCACTCATGGGCTTGCGCGGGTCGTGATCGCCAATGAAAATCAACTCGTGTTCCCCGCAAAACTGTTTTATCTGCTTCAGGATTGCCAGCGCCTGCTTTGAAAGCGGCACCAGATGAGGTGTACGCATCTTTGATCCTCGCTGAGAATGTTTCACGCCGGGAATAGGCTCTCGCTCAGGCGGGATGGTCCACATTGACGTTTCAAAATCGATCTCTGACCAGCGAGCAAAACGCAGCTCACTGGATCGAATAAAGATAAGCAGAGTGAGTTCTGTCGCCCAGCGGGTTAGCGGCCTGCCGGTATAGCCGTCTATTTTCTCAAGTAACTCAGGGATGCGCTTTAATTCCAGCGCCGGGCGATGTTGTCGATTGCCAGATGCGACGGCCCCAGCCATCTCCTGCGCCGGGTTGTAATCAATCAACCCGCTTTGCACCGCATAACGCATGATGGACGTGGTGCGCTGTTGAAGACGGGAGGCCACTTCAAGACGGCCTGATGTCTCGACGGCTTTAATGGGAATTAACAGATCGCGGGTACCCAGTTCAGCAATATTGCGAGCACCAATTGCCGGGAAGATATTGTCCTCCAGGCTCTTTTTTACGCGATTAGCATGATCTTCCGACCATTTTTGGTTGGTCACGAGCCACTCTCTGGCAACCTTCTCGAAAGTAATAACCTCTTTCGCCTGCTCTTCTTTCGCAGCTCGTTTATGCTCACGAGGATCGATACCAGCAGCTACCAGCTTTCTGGCTTCTTCCCTTTTCTTCCTGGCATCCGCCAGTGAAATTTCAGGATAGACACCGAACGCCATCAAATGCTGTTTACCGCCAAAACGGAAACGAAATCGCCAATACTTGGAACCGTTAGGTTTTACAAGTAAAAACATGCCGTCACCGTCAACAAGTGAATACTCTTTCTCCTCAGGTTTCGCAGAACGAACTTTAGTATCCGTTAGGGCCATAATGGTCCTCCTTCCATTGGTATTTCGTGAGTATACAAGCAATATCGAATCGGCAAATATACTCATTAGTATACTCACAAGCTTGTTGATGTGGGTTGAGTTAGGTTGACTTCAGTTGAGGAGAAAATCGTGGAAAGCCTTGTGTGGCGCTGATTTCAGACATAAAAAAAGACCTCAGTTGAGGTCCATTTACATGCTTTTGGTGCCGAAGGCCGAACTCGAATCGGCTCTTCATTAACTAACTCTGGCAACGTTTCCATCCAATCGCAATCCATCCAAATAGTCCCCATACCACTGCATCATCTCTTTCCTCCCTTCAAGATACTGCGCATGGTTATAGGTCCCGCGAATCGCGTTCTTGTCCACATGCGCGAGCTGGGTCTCAATCCAAGCAGTGTTGAATCCTTCCTCATGCAAGATTGTGCTCATGGTGTGACGAAAACCATGTCCGGTTGCTCTCTTATCGTAACCAATCCTTTTAATAACCATATTGATGCTGGCTTCGCTCATTGGTTTATTAACATCGTTTCGACCTGCAAAGATAAACTGGTAAGTACCGGTCAATTGCTTTAGTTGCCGAAGTGCTGCTAAGGATTGAGCAGAAAGGGGCACTATGTGGGGTCGCCTCATCTTCATTCTACTTTTCGGTATTTCCCAGATATGGTTTTCGAAGTCGATTTCACTCCATTCTGCCATACGTAATTCGACGGTTCGTAAGCCCGTAAGCATGAGTAGTCGGGTCGCCAGAAGCGTTACTAGACTGCCGGTGTATTGTGAAAGCTTTTGTAAAAACTCGGGTAGCTCAGCAGCAGTAAGAAAGGGATAATGTTGTTTCTCGTACCCCTGTAAAGCACTACCAAGATCAGCCGCAGGGTTGTACTCGGCTCGGCCAGTAACAATAGCGTAACGGAACACTTCGCTACAACGTTGGCGCACTTTACTGGCAAGCTCCGGCGCACCTCGCTTTTCCATACGCTGCAATACAGACAGAAGCTCCAGTGGCTTTATCTCATTAACCGGCTGCGATCCAACAAAGGGAAATACATTGTTTTTGAAGGCCCGGTTAACATAGTCAGCGTAGTTTTTTGACCAGCCAGAAACTTTTGCGTTGTACCACTCAACCGCTATCGCTTCAAAAGTATTCGTAACCGATAGTTTTTGGGCAAGTAGTTCGGCTTTTTTAACTTCACCGGGATCTTTATCATTTGCCAATGTTTTTCTCGCTTCATCGCGCTTAGTGCGGGCTTCCGCAAGTGAGATGTCAGGATAGGTTCCGAACGAGAGTTTTTTCTCTTTACCGGCAAATCGATACTTCATTCGCCAGTACTTTGAACCGTTAGTATTGACCATGAGATAGAGCCCTCCGCCATCAGCGAGTTTATAGGCTTTATCTCTGGGCTTTGCAGTCTCGACCTGACGAGCATTCAGTGGCATTTGGGGGCCTCATTTTCCGTTGAACAGGATAAGCCCCCACTTAGGCCCCCAAACGTTTATTGATTCACGTAGATATGGGTAGACTTCAGTTGACGTCGCATAGCCTGAGAAGAGGGGTTATGGCTGATTATAAAAGGTTTTTATTGAATTCGGTAGACATCAGGAGAGTTATATCTGGTGTCCCCTGCAGGAATCGAACCTGCAACTAGCCCTTAGGAGGGGCTCGTTATATCCATTTAACTAAGGGGACGAGGCGGCACGAGTATAGCCTTATTTACACTTTGCGTTAAGCGCATCGCCGCCTGACTGCTCAAAGAGTCACCATTCAGGTCGATTTTTTTGTCGATTTATCATCATTTTCCCGTGCCTTTAGCTCAGCTTTGCGTTTGTTCGACATGTCGTTACGAATTTGGGCATGGCTTAACAGCGCGAAGATAAACGTTCCGCCGCAAATGTTTCCCGCCAGCGTCGGAAGGGCAAACGGCCAGAAGAAATCGCTCCAGTGAAGCGTACCGTTAAAGACCAGATAGAGGATTTCAACGGTACCGACCACAATATGCGTGGTGTCAGCCAGCGCAATTAGCCAGGTCATCAATATGATCACCACAATTTTGGCGCTTCCCGCGGAAGGAAACATCCAGACCATCGTGGCGATAATCCAGCCAGAGATGATGGCGTTTGAGAACATCTCGACCGGCGTGTTTTTCATTACGTCCATGCCGATTTTCACAAACGCATCCCGGGTGGGTTCATCAAAGATCGGCATATATTCAAACGCCCATGCCGCGATGCCCGTGCCGATAATATTACCCAGCAGGACCACGCTCCAGAGCCGCATCAATAAGCCGAAATTACCGAGTGTGGGGTTTTGCATCACCGGCAGGACGGCGGTCACCGTGTTTTCGGTAAACAGCTGCTGGCGGGCCATGATGACAATAATAAAGCCGAAGGTATAGCCGAGGTTTTCCAGTAAAAATCCACCGGGCACGCCTTCCAGCTGCACATGAAATATCCCTTTCGCAAGCAGAGATGCGCCCATTGAGAGCCCGGCAGCGATGGCTGACCAGAAGAGGGCCATCGCGTCGCGCTCCATCTCTTTTTCACCATCCTGGCGTATATGCTCGTGGATAGCCATTGCGCGGGAGGGGAGGCGATCTTCATCAATTTCTATCTTCTCACCGCGCGCTTTCTCCTCACTTTCAATTTCAAGATCCTCACTGCTCTCGCCAATTTTTTCTTCGCCTACATCTTTCATATCTGCTCCCGGAGGTTGATCTTTCTGTTAAGCGTAGCGGCTTTTGTCGGGATGCCTGTGGGGATGCTCTTAATTTGGCTGCAATGACAACAAAGGTGATACATCTCTCTCAAAGACATTATAAAATTGCCAGCGAAACGAATTCCAAAAGCCAGGCTATGCTGAGATCAGAGTCACGGTGGTTACTGCCCGTAATTGTGCTCATAGACATCGGTAAACGTGCTGTTACAATCACTTGCACGTTTACAGACGGAGCGTCAACGGCTCCGTTACGGATGGCAATCAACGATAGCCATACTGAACAGGGAGATATTTATGAAACTTCGGCTGTCGGCGCTTGCGCTTGGCGCGACGATGCTTGTGGGCTGCGCCAGCTCCGGGGAGCAAACGGGACGCTCCGATCCTCTCGAAGGATTTAACCGCTCAATGTATAGCTTCAACTACAACGTACTGGACCCGTATGTGGTTCGTCCGGTGGCAGTAGCATGGCGTGATTATGTTCCACAACCCGCGCGTAACGGGTTAAGTAACTTTACCAGCAACCTCGAAGAGCCTGCGGTCATGGTGAACTACTTCCTGCAGGGCGACCCGTATCAGGGGATGGTCCACTTTACTCGCTTCTTCCTGAACTCCATTCTGGGGATGGGTGGCTTTATTGATGTTGCAGGTATGGCTAACCAGAAGCTGCAGCGTGAACAGCCGCACCGTTTCGGCAGTACGATGGGACACTATGGCGTCGGGTATGGTCCGTACGTGCATTTACCGTTCTACGGTAGTTTCACCCTCCGTGATGATGGCGGCGATATGGTGGATACGCTGTATCCGGTCCTGTCGTGGCTGACCTGGCCGCTGTCGGTGGGTAAATGGACGGTGGAAGGGATTGAAACTCGCGCGCAACTGCTCGACTCTGATGGTCTGCTGCGCCAGTCTTCTGATCCGTACATTATGGTGCGCGAAGCGTACTTCCAGAATCATGACTTTATTGCCAACGGCGGCAAGCTGAAGCCGGAAGAGAATCCAAACGCGAAAGCGATCGAAAACGAACTAAAAGATATCGATTCGGAGTAAATAAAAAAGGTGAGCAATGCTCACCTTTTTTGATTCCAGCGCGATTAGAACGCGTAGTTGAAGTTCATGCCGTACAGCCAGGCTTTACCTTCGGAAGAGAACTCATACGGACCTTCCTTGAAGTTAACTTTTTGACCGTGCATATAAGATATGCCCGCATCAATAGAAGCATCCTTGTTGAATGCATAGGTCGCACCAGCGCTCAGCCAGAAGCGGTCCTGATCGGGAATCGAGATAGAGCGTTTGTCTGCTGGTACCGGACTATCATCGAAGGCAATACCGGTGCGGAATGTCCAGTTGTCATCCATATAGTAGGTTGTCCCCAGCGCGATGCGGTAAGCATCACGGAAGCTCTCATCTTTATAGAAGAGCGTGTCGCCGTTGCTATTGGTCGCCTTCAGCTCCTGGAACTGGCTCCAGCTGGTGTAGGTCAGGCTATAGTGAACTGCCCACTGTGGCGCCACTTTGTTATAACCTGACAATTCCCACATTTCTGGTAAGTGCAGGCTCAGAGAGCCGCCAGTGGTTTGTCCATTGGTTCCCATCGGAAGACCGAAGTTGCCGAGGATCTGGTTATAAGCAGAAGGGAGGCTGCTTTTGTAATCTCCATCAAAGTCGATTTTTACTTCGGAACGGTAGGTTAAGCCGTAACGGTTGTTTTTATCGAGTTCATAAAGGATACCGGCGTTCCAGCCAAAGCCCCACTCATCGCCCTTCAGATAAGCGATCTGAGTATCTGCTGGGATTCCAGCCACACGCTGTGCCAGGGCTGGTGGAAGTGCGCCTGAGCCAGCGACGACTTTGCCCAGGTCACCCGCGTAACGTTCGATCTTCGCTTTAGCATACACAGCGTCAAAGCCAACGCCGAAACTCCAGTGATTATCCAGACGGTAAGCACCGCTCAGGTTCAGGTTCAGGGTTTCGAGGTCGGTTTTACCGCCAAACGCCCCAGCTGCATAGTCGTTATTGAACTCGGTTGCTAAACCGTAGTTAGAGGTCACGGATGCGCCCCAACCGAACTGGTCGTTAATCGGCGCCACAAAGTGCATGTTTGGAACCCATGCCGTTGGGGCAATGTTATCCGATTTCAGATCGGCACCTGTCGGAGAACGGCCCGAGATATCAACACCTGGATCGACAAAAATTGCTCCGGCAGAGAAGGTCGGACGATCGAACATCATGATCAACGCGGGGTTACGACTCGCGTTACCCGCATCATCAGCAATGGCGCCTTCCCCTGAATACGCGCGGCCAAGGCCAGAGGAAGAAAATTCGTTTAACTGAAAGCCCGCTGACCAGGCGGAAGTGGAGACGAGTGCCACTGCGACTGCCAGCGCAGTCTTGTTGAACAGGGTTTTCTGGCTCATGACCATAACCTCATTGAGTTATTTTTATTCAATAATTGTTACATACCGTAACAGGAGCGCGAAGTGTAGGGTCTGAGGTATGACAGACAAATCAGACCAGTGGCCAGAGTATAGGTCCGACCAGCCTGAATGTTGCAAGTTTGTTTATTAATATTTTCAAACATGTTTCGTGAAACGAGATCTGCTTGGCAAAATTGTGACCATCGCGACTCACCCAAAAGGGTGGTTTTTGTTTTAGATCATTTTTTAGTGTGATATTGGTCACTTAACCGGTTTTGCGCCATTAACGGCTGGAGAGAGCCCGCGCCGGGGCGTAAAATATCAGCATCGTGTTTATCTCGCGCTCTGCGCGAATACAGAGGAAATTGAGCTATGAGTAAATGCAGTGCTGATGAAACCCCGGTTTGCTGCTGTATGGATGTTGGGACCATCATGGACAACTCCGATTGCACCGCGTCTTACAGCCGCGTGTTCACTACCCGCGCTGAAGCGGAAGAGACCCTGACCGCGCTGAGCAAGCGTGCGCGTGACGTTGAATCCGATCCGTGTGAAATCAAGTCAACCTTTACCGAAGTGGAAGGCGGCGTGAAGCTGGACATCGACTTTGTTTTCGCCTGCGAAGCGGAAACGCTGATTTTCCAGCTGGGCTTGCGTTAATTTCTGCGGTCGGATCCCTCTCCCTAACACTCTGCCACGGGAGAGGGCTCAAACATCAAAAACGGTAACCTCAGGGTTACCGTTTTGCTTTTATCACGCCGGCATTTTCTTTTTCTTCTCTGTGTTTTAGCTCGCACTTTTTCGTTTCCCCGATTGGCTGAATGTAAAAAAATGGTTAAGACTATTATCAGGTCAGACCACTTTATGTTGGCGAAAATTTTTTACAGGGGAGTGTTATGAGTCAGGCATTACCGCTTATTACCCGTCAGGGCGATCGCATTGCCATAGTCAGTGGATTGCGCACGCCGTTTGCGCGGCAGGCAACGGCGTTTCATGGCATACCGGCCGTTGACCTGGGCAAAATGGTAGTGGGGGAGATGCTGGCTCGCAGCGAAATTCCGCCGGAGGTTATCGAACAGCTGGTCTTCGGCCAGGTCGTGCAGATGCCTGAAGCTCCCAACATTGCGCGTGAAATCGTCCTGGCTACCGGGATGAACGTCCATACCGATGCCTACAGCGTCAGTCGCGCCTGCGCGACCAGCTTCCAGGCCGTGGCTAACGTCGCTGAAAGCCTGATGGCGGGTACGATTCGCGCCGGGATCGCGGGTGGAGCGGATTCCTCTTCGGTGCTGCCGATTGGCGTGAGTAAAAAGCTGGCGCGCATCCTGGTGGATGTCAATAAAGCTCGCACGACGGGTCAGAAACTCAAGCTCTTCTCGCGTTTACGCCTGCGCGACCTCATGCCCGTGCCGCCTGCCGTAGCGGAATATTCTACTGGCCTGCGCATGGGCGATACCGCCGAGCAGATGGCAAAAACGTACGGCATTACCCGCGAGCAGCAGGATGCCCTGGCGCATCGCTCGCACCAGCTTGCGGCAAAAGCCTGGTCGGAAGGCAAGCTGACCGACGAGGTCATGACCGCCTATATCCCCCCTTACCGTGAACCGCTCGCGGAGGACAACAATATTCGCGGCACCTCAACGCTGGCGGATTACGCCAAACTCCGCCCGGCGTTTGACCGCAAACACGGCACGGTGACGGCGGCGAACAGCACGCCGCTGACGGATGGCGCCGCCGCCGTGATCCTGATGACCGAATCCCGCACGAAGGAGCTGGGCATCACTCCCCTGGGCTATTTACGCAGCTATGCCTTCACCGCCATTGATGTCTGGCAGGACATGCTGTTAGGTCCGGCGTGGTCCACGCCGCTGGCGCTGGAGCGCGCGGGGCTGACGCTGGCCGATTTAACCCTGATTGATATGCACGAAGCGTTTGCCGCGCAGACCCTGGCAAACGTACAGCTGCTGGCAAGCGAGCGTTTCGCGCGCGACGTGCTGGGCCGCGCCCATGCCACAGGCGAAGTGGATCAGAGTAAATTCAACGTGCTGGGCGGCTCTATCGCCTACGGTCATCCGTTTGCCGCCACAGGGGCGAGGATGATCACGCAAACATTACATGAACTCCGTCGCCGCGGCGGAGGGTTTGGCCTCGTTACCGCCTGTGCGGCGGGTGGCCTTGGCGCAGCAATGGTTCTGGAGGCTGAATAATGGATATGCCATCTGCATTTAATCTGACGGTTCGCCTCGATAACGTGGCCGTTATCACTATTGATGTGCCTGATGAAAAGATGAATACCCTGAAGGCCGAATTTGGTGTTCAGGTGCGCGCGATGCTAAAGCAGATCCGCGACAACAAAGCGATTCGTGGTCTGGTCTTTATCTCTGCCAAGCCGGATAACTTTATCGCCGGCGCGGATATCAACATGATCGCCCGGGCGCAAAGCGCTCTGGAAGCCGAAGAGCTGGCGCGTCAGGGCCAGCAGGTGATGGCGGAGATCGGCGGCCTGCCGATCCCGGTCATTGCCGCAATCCACGGCGCTTGTCTGGGCGGTGGGCTTGAGCTGGCGCTGGCCTGTCACAGCCGGATTTGCACCGACGATGCGAAAACGATTCTGGGCCTGCCGGAAGTGCAGCTGGGCCTGCTGCCTGGCTCCGGCGGAACGCAACGGTTGCCGCGCCTGGTGGGCGTTAGCACGGCACTGGAGATGATCTTAACCGGTAAACAGCTGCGTGCCCGTCAGGCGCTGAAAGCCGGTCTGGTCGATGACGTCGTGCCGCAGTCCATTTTGCTGGAGGCCGCCGTTGAGCTTGCGCTGAAAGGGCGTCAGGCAAAACGTCCTCTGCCGGTACGCGAGCGCGTGCTGGCCGGTCCGCTGGGAAGAACGCTCCTGTTCAACATGGTGGGCAAAAAGACCGAACAAAAAACCAAAGGCAATTACCCGGCGGCAAAGCGGATCCTGGAAGTGATCGAAACCGGGCTGTCGCAGGGCAGCAGCAGCGGCTATGCAGCGGAGGCCAAAGCCTTTGGCGAACTGGCGATGACGCCGCAGTCACAGGCGCTGCGCAGCATCTTCTTCGCCAGCACGGACGTGAAAAAAGATCCGGGCAGCGAGGCGCAGCCTGCGCCGCTGCGTGCCATTGGCGTACTGGGTGGGGGGCTCATGGGTGGCGGAATCTCTTTTGTTACCGCCAGCAAAGGCAAATTGCCTGTACGCATCAAAGACATTAATCCTAAGGGGATCAACCACGCGCTGAAGTACAGCTGGCAGAACCTTGATCAAAAGGTCAAGCGCCGCCATATCAAGGCAAGCGAGCGTGATAAAACCCTGGCGATGATCTCCGGTACGACGGATTACAGCGGTTTTGCGCACCGCGATCTGGTGATTGAAGCCGTGTTTGAAGATCTGGCGCTTAAGCAGCAGATGGTGGCAGACGTTGAGCAACATTGCGCCCCGCATACCATTTTTGCCTCCAATACGTCGTCATTGCCGATTGGCGATATCGCGGCGAAAGCCGCGCGTCCTGAGCAGGTGATTGGGCTGCACTTCTTTAGCCCGGTCGAAAAAATGCCGCTGGTGGAAGTTATTCCGCACGCGACTACCAGTCCGCAAACTGTTGCCACCGTGGTGAAGCTGGCGAAAAAACAGGGCAAAACCCCGATTGTGGTAGCGGACAAAGCTGGCTTCTACGTCAACCGCATTCTGGCTCCCTACATTAATGAAGCAATGCGGTTACTGACGGAAGGGGAGAAGATTGAGCACGTCGACGAGGCGCTGGTAAAGTTTGGTTTCCCCGTTGGCCCAATCCAACTTTTGGATGAGGTGGGAATAGACACCGGCACTAAAATTATACCAGTGCTTGAAGCCGCATATGGCGATCGTTTTAGCCCACCTGCAAACATTGTTTCTGCGATTTTGAAGGACGATCGCAAAGGCAGAAAAAATGAACGCGGTTTCTATCTTTACGGCGCGAAAGGGCGTAAAAGCAGGAAACAGGTCGACCCTTCGGTATATGGACTCATTTCGACTACGGGTCAGGGAAAACTCTCTGCCGTTCAGTGCGCTGAGCGCTGCGTGATGATGATGCTCAATGAAGCGGCGCGCTGTTTTGATGAGCAGGTAATCAAGAGCGCGCGCGATGGCGACATTGGCGCGGTATTTGGCATTGGCTTCCCGCCGTTCCTCGGCGGCCCGTTCCGTTACATGGATACGCTCGGCGCGGGTGAAGTGGTTGCTATCCTGCAACGTCTGGCTTCGCAATATGGTCCACGGTTTACACCGTGTGACGAATTATTGCAGATGGCGGAACGCGGCCAGACATTTTGGCCTGCAAGGGAAACTGTCCTCGTAAGCTGAGGTCAAAGAAGGGTAAATCCTGAAGTGAATGACCCTGTTCTGGCGATTTTGTAAACAGAGATTGACTATACTTACGCCATTGAGGTAAAAAACAGCGTTTCATTCACCGAATGGATCAGGCACAATGCCCGGCCATCGGGTTTTCTACCTCTCAGCATTTATCGCGGGTAGTTAACGCCGGTGCTTCTGGTTAACAAAAGCGGTGCAATATGCAAGTTTTTATCATGCGTCACGGCGACGCGGCACTCGATGCCGCCAGTGACTCAGTACGTCCTTTGACCGTCTGCGGCTGCGACGAATCTCGTCTGATGGCGACCTGGCTTAACGGTCAAAAAGTGGACATTGAACGCGTTCTGGTGAGTCCGTTCCTGCGTGCAGAACAGACGCTGGAGGTGGTAGGGGAGTGTATGAACCTGCCGACCAGTGTGGATGTTCTGCCTGAACTCACCCCGTGTGGCGATGTAGGCCTTGTCAGCGCTTATCTTCAGGCGCTGTGCAATGAAGGTGTCGCTTCCGCGCTGGTCATTTCCCACCTGCCACTGGTTGGCTATCTGGTATCTGAGCTGTGCCCGGGCGAGACCCCGCCGATGTTCACGACATCCGCCATTGCCAATGTTTCTCTCGACGAAACGGGCAAAGGCGTCTTCAACTGGCAAATGAGCCCGTGCAACCTGAAGATGGCAAAAGCGATCTGACGTGACGTTCGATATGGCGGGGGCAATGTGCTTCCCGCCAGTCTGTCAGGGCAACTCTGGCGGCTGCCACTCTTCCACTTCAATCAACACCAGCAACGCGGCATCTCCGCCGTACTCTTTCGGTGCCTGATGAAACGCCATCACGTGTGGGTGCTGAGCCAGCCACAGCGGCGTCTGTTGCTTCAGAATATGTTTACCGTGGCCGTGCATCACGCAGGCGCAAAAAACATGTTCACGGCGACAGGCCGCGATCAACGCGCCCAGCTCCTGTTTCGCCTGCATCTGCGTTAAGCCGTGGAGATCGAGAAACAGCTCCGGCGAGTAATCTCCGCGGCGTAACTTTTTCAGCTCAAAATGGCTGACGTCTTCGCGCACGTACTTCACGGCCCCCTGCGTGTTGAGCAGCGGCTGAAATTCATCTGAAAAATAGTGGCTGTTATCCGCCTGCTCCTGCAGCAGACGCTTGACCGGGACTTCGCTGATTTTTTTGCGCTGCGGGCGATGGACAATCGTGTCCTGCATGATTTTCCGCGTCCCGGTCATTAGCTGGCGGAAGAGCGCCTGATCCTCCTCGCTGAGCGATGTTTTCTTTTTCATTCGTCATTCTCATCTCGTATTTCCGATAGTGTACCCGACTAAACGCATTTTTTAACCTCAAGCGGTACGCGTCATTGCTGATTTATCGCCGTCTTCATGGCAAACTAGCCGCCGAAAATTATGCGAGCATGCCCTGGAGGAAAGAGTGGATAAAATATTTGTCGATGAAGCAGTAAACGAGCTGCATACCATACAGGACATGTTGCGCTGGTCGGTTAGCCGCTTCAGCGCCGCTAATATCTGGTACGGACACGGTACCGATAACCCGTGGGATGAGGCCGTGCAGCTGGTGCTGCCGTCTCTCTATCTGCCGCTGGATATTCCTGAAGACATGCGCACCGCGCGCCTGACCTCCAGCGAAAAACACCGCATCGTTGAGCGTGTGATCCGCCGCGTGAACGAGCGCATTCCGGTCGCCTACCTGACCAACAAAGCCTGGTTCTGCGGCCACGAGTTCTATGTCGATGAACGCGTGCTGGTGCCGCGCTCGCCGATTGGCGAGCTGATCAACAACCATTTCGAAGGTCTGATTAACCATCAGCCGCAGCATATTCTGGATATGTGTACCGGTAGCGGCTGTATCGCCATCGCCTGTGCTTACGCCTTCCCGGAAGCGGAAGTTGACGCCGTCGATATCTCCACCGACGCGCTGGCCGTGACCGAGCACAACATTGAAGAGCACGGTCTGATCCATCACGTTACGCCGATTCGCTCCGACCTGTTCCGCGATCTGCCGACGCTGCAGTACGATCTGATCGTTACCAACCCGCCGTACGTCGATGCGGAAGACATGTCCGATCTGCCGAACGAATACCGTCACGAGCCGGAGCTCGGTCTGGCGTCAGGCTCTGACGGCCTGAAGCTGACGCGCCGCATTCTGGCCTGCGCGCCGGATTACCTGACCGACGACGGCGTTCTGATTTGTGAAGTGGGCAACAGCATGGTACATCTGATAGAGCAGTACCCGGATGTGCCGTTCACCTGGCTTGAGTTCGACAACGGCGGTGACGGCGTCTTTATGCTGACCAAAGCGCAGCTGCTCGACGCGCGCGAACACTTCAGCATCTATAAAGATTAATCCAGCGGGCTTCGGCCCGTTTCACAACGCTCAAACACAAACAACAACATCGGAGCCGTGATGGCAGGAAACAGTATTGGACAGGTATTCCGCGTGACCACCTTTGGCGAGTCACACGGGCTGGCGCTGGGCTGTATCGTTGATGGCGTACCGCCAGGCATCGAACTGACCGAAGCCGATCTACAGCACGACCTCGACCGTCGTCGCCCGGGCACCTCTCGCTACACCACGCAGCGTCGCGAGCCGGACCAGGTCAAAATTCTCTCCGGCGTCTTTGAAGGTCGCACCACCGGGACCAGCATCGGTCTGCTGATCGAAAACACCGATCAGCGCTCCCAGGACTACGGCGCCATCAAAGACGTCTTCCGTCCGGGCCACGCCGACTACACCTACGAACAAAAGTATGGCTTCCGCGACTATCGCGGCGGCGGACGTTCTTCCGCGCGTGAAACCGCGATGCGCGTGGCGGCAGGGGCGATTGCTAAGAAATACCTGCAGCAGAAATTTGGCATCGTTATCCGCGGCTGTCTGACCCAGATGGGCGACATTCCGCTGGCGATCAAGGACTGGGATCAGGTCGAGCAAAACCCGTTCTTCTGCGCCGATGCCGACAAGCTTGAGGCGCTGGATGAACTGATGCGTGGCCTGAAAAAAGAGGGCGACTCCATCGGGGCGAAAGTGACCGTGGTGGCAGACGGCGTCCCGGCCGGCTGGGGCGAGCCGGTATTTGACCGTCTCGACGCCGACATTGCCCACGCGCTGATGAGCATCAACGCGGTGAAGGGCGTTGAGATTGGCGACGGTTTTGACGTGGTTCAGCTTCGTGGCAGCCAAAACCGCGATGAGATCACGAAGGCAGGCTTCCAGAGCAACCATGCGGGCGGCATCCTGGGCGGTATCAGCAGCGGGCAGCAGATTATTGCCAATATCGCGCTGAAGCCAACCTCCAGCATTACCGTGCCGGGCCACACGATTAACCGCGATGGCGAAGAAGTTGAGATGATCACCAAAGGACGTCACGATCCGTGCGTGGGGATCCGCGCGGTGCCGATCGCGGAAGCGATGCTGGCGATCGTGCTGATGGATCACTTCCTGCGCCAGCGCGCGCAGAATGCGGATGTGACGACCACCATTCCACGCTGGTAAACATGAAAAAAACCGCAATTGCTCTGCTGGCGCTGCTGGCCAGTGGAGCCAGTCTGGCCGCGACGCCATGGCAAAAAATCACCCACCCGGTGGCGGGGAGCGCGCAGTCGATCGGCGCTTTCTCAAACGGCTGTATCGTGGGCGCGCAGGAACTTCCGCTGCAATCGGATACCTATCAGGTGATGCGTACCGACCAGCGTCGTTACTTCGGCCACCCTGACCTGGTGCTGTTCATTCAGAGACTAGGAAACCAGGTGCATAACCTTGGGCTCGGCACGATGCTGATTGGCGATATGGGGATGCCTGCCGGCGGTCGTTTTAACGGTGGACACGCCAGCCACCAGACCGGACTGGATGTCGATATCTTCCTGCAGCTGCCGAAAGCCCGCTGGACCTCCGCCCAACTGCTGAAACCGCAGGCGCTGGATCTGGTGGCAAGCGACGGTAAGCGCGTTGTGCCGTCCCTGTGGACGCGGGACGTATCCAGCATGATCAAGCTGGCGGCAGAAGATAATGACGTCACGCGGATTTTCGTCAACCCGGCCATCAAGCAGCAGCTCTGCCTGGATGCCGGAACCGATCGCGACTGGCTGCGCAAAGTGCGCCCGTGGTTCCAGCATCGTGCGCACATGCACGTTCGTCTGCGCTGCCCGGCGAATAGCCTGGAATGTGAAGATCAGCCGCTACCTCCGCCAGGCGATGGCTGCGGTGCGGAACTGCAAAGCTGGTTTGAACCGGCAAAACCTGGAACCTCTAAGCCTGAGAAGAAGACACCGCCTCCGTTGCCGCCTTCCTGCCAGGCGCTACTGGATGAGCATGTACTTTAATGGATAATTTCGTCGATCTGTTTATGGTGTCACCGCTGCTGCTGGTGGTGCTGTTCTTTGTGGCCATGCTGGCCGGTTTTATCGACGCGCTCGCGGGCGGCGGCGGGTTGTTAACCGTGCCCGCGCTGCTGGCGGCGGGCATGAGCCCGGCGCAGGCGCTTGCCACCAACAAGCTTCAGGCCTGCGGCGGATCGCTCTCGGCATCGCTCTATTTTATCCGCCGCAAGGTGGTGAGCCTGGCCGATCAGAAGCTCAATATCCTGATGACCTTTATCGGCTCCACGTCGGGCGCGCTGCTGGTTCAACACGTACAGTCGGATGTTTTGCGCCAGATCCTGCCGGTTCTGGTCATCTGCATCGGGCTTTACTTCCTGCTGATGCCAAAGCTCGGTGAAGAAGACCGCCAGCGTCGCCTGTACGGCCTGCCGTTTGCCCTGATTGCCGGGGGCTGCGTCGGTTTTTACGACGGTTTCTTCGGCCCGGGGGCGGGCTCATTTTACGCGCTGGCGTTCGTGACGCTGGCCGGGTTTAACCTCGCCAAATCTACCGCCCATGCCAAAGTACTCAACGCCACCTCGAACGTCGGCGGCCTGCTGCTGTTTATCATTGGCGGCAAGGTTATCTGGGCAACCGGGTTTGTGATGATGGCAGGGCAGTTTCTGGGCGCGCGCGCGGGCTCGCGTCTGGTGTTAAGCAAAGGACAAAAGCTGATTCGCCCGATGATCGTTATCGTCTCGGCGGTGATGAGCGCCAAACTTCTTTATGACAGCCATGGACAGGAGATCCTCACCTGGTTGGGGATGCACTAATGAACAGTACGCATAACTACGAACAGCTGATTGAAATTTTCGACGGCTGTTTTGCTGACGATTTTAATACCCGTCTGATTAAAGGCGACGACGAACCGATCTATCTTCCTGCTGATGCAGAGGTTCCGTATAACCGCATCGTCTTTGCCCACGGCTTTTATGCCAGCGGCTTGCACGAGATTTCGCACTGGTGCATCGCGGGGAAAGCGCGGCGCGAGCTGGTGGACTTCGGTTACTGGTACTGCCCGGACGGACGTGATGCCGCAACGCAGGGCCAGTTTGAAAATGTGGAAGTGAAGCCGCAGGCGCTGGAATGGCTATTCTGCGTCGCGGCGGGTTTCCCGTTCAACGTCAGCTGCGACAACCTCGAAGGCGACTTCGAGCCAGACCGTATCGTCTTCCAGCGCCGCGTTCACGCGCAGGTGATGGAATATCTTGAGAAAGGCATCCCCGCACGTCCGGCACGCCTGATCGAGGCCTTACAGAATTATTACCACACGCCGGTTATCACGGCGGAATGCTTCCCTTGGCCGGAAGATCTTTAACAGAGGAAAGAAGATGATCGCAGAATTTGAATCACGCATTCTGGCGTTAATTGATGACATGGTGGAACACGCCAGTGATGATGAGCTGTTCGCCAGCGGTTATCTGCGTGGTCACCTGACGCTCGCGGTAGCCGAGCTGGAAGCGGGGGACGATCACTCTGCCGACGCCGTTCACGCCGAAGTAGCCCGCAGTCTGGAGAAAGCCATTCAGGCCGGAGAGCTCTCGCCGCGCGATCAGTCTCTGGTGTTAGGCATGTGGGACACTTTGTTCCAGCAGGCGAAAGCGAAGTAAGTGTTTCACCTCCCTCTCCCTGTGGGAGAGGGACGGGGTGAGGGCACCAGACCGCACCCTACTTAACCTTCTTCCCCTTCAGCAGTTTCCGTACCCACAATCGATTCGGATTCAGCCCCGCAAGCGTAACCCTGTCCAGCGGAATCGGCTCGCCGCTCATTTGCGCGGCTAACACTTCTGCCAGCAGCGGTGCGGAACAGAGCCCGCGAGATCCTAATCCACCCAGCATAAACAGCTCCGGATACACCGGCGAGGCCGCCGCCGTTTCCTTGCGTTCAGCAAGATCCTGATAGGCCTCAAGCGTCGCATCATAGTCCGGCACATTTCCCGCCATCGGCAGATGATCGCGGGTGGCGCAGCGCACGCCGCAGCGCGCGTCACCCTCGCTGACGTCAACCTCTTTCGCCCACGCCGCATCCGGGAAGCAGTCAATCAGGCGCTGGCGGTTCTGGGCCTGATCCGCTTCGCTGTAGCGCATATCCGTTTCGCCACGATGATAGCTGGCCCCGATGCAGTGGTGGCCGTTAGACGGATTTTGCGGCGTCAGATAGCCGTCATAGCACAGCACCTGACGCAGTTTGCTCAGTTCAGGCGCGGAAGGAATATGGCTTACCTGGCCGCCGACCGGATAAACCGGCAATGACTCTGTCTGGATAAACTGGCTGATGTTATGCCCGTTTGCCAGCACAACGCTGGCATGACTCGCCTCTTTGCCATCGGCAAAACGCAGATTCCAGCGTTCTGTCCGGCTCAACGATTCAACCTTGCGAGCATAATGCGCCGTCAGCCCGCGCGACTGCGCCAGGGCAATGGCTGCCGCGGTCAGTTCAGCCGGGCACAGCCAGCCGCCGAGCGGATACTGAATGCCCCCACACCCGGTTTCCACGCCAGCGGTCTCTGCCACCTCTTGCGCACTTACCGCACGGGCAATCTCGTCAGGCAGACCCAGCGACAGCATCTGCGTGATTTTTTGCTGGCTCTTTTCATCCCAGCCGAGCTGCGTCACGCCGCACCAGTCATGGTCAAACTCCACCGGCAGGGCATCGTACAGGCGACGAGCGAAGGTAAATGCCGCCGGGAAAAAACGGAACAGGGCCGGGTCGTGCGCGCTTAAAAGCGGATAGAGCGCCCCCTGGCGGTTGCCGGACGCGCCGCTTGCTGGCGCGTCGTCAGCACAGTAGAGCGTGACCTGCCAGCCGCGGTGGAGAAGCGCGAGAGACAGCAGGGCGCTGGCGATCCCCCCGCCAACTATCGCCACCTCACGGGATGCGCTGGCGCGGCGCGCAAACCAGGGTGCACTGGCGGGGATATCCAGCGTCTGCTCCATTCTGCCGACCAGCATGTCGCGCTTGCGGCCAAAACCTTTGGTTTTCTGCATGGTAAAGCCCGCCTCCTGCAGTCCGCGGCGGACAAAGCCTGCCGAGGTGAAGGTGGCAAGCGTTGCGCCCGGGCGCGCCAGGCGCGCCATCGCGCTAAACAGATGCTGGCTCCACATGTCCGGGTTTTTGGCGGGGGCAAAGCCGTCAAGGAACCAGGCGTCCACCGTCTGATTCATCGAATCATCGAGCGTATCGGTCAGGTCATTGATGTCGCCAAGCCATAAATCCAGCGTCACGCGTCCGCCGTCCAGAATCAGACGGTGGCAGCCGCCGATGTGGGGCGGCCACTGCGCCTGAAGCTGCTCCGCCCAGGCTGCAAGCTCTGGCCAGCGCTGATGAGCGAGCCGCAGATCGTGCGCGGTGAGCGGGAATTTTTCGAAACTGATGAAATGTAATCTTTGTAGCGTAGCCTCAGGGTGGGCAGCGTGAAACTGGTCAAACGCCTGCCAGAGGGTCAGAAAATTGAGCCCGGTGCCGAATCCGCTTTCCGCGACCACAAACAGGTTCCGCGGATGCTCCGGGAAGCGGGTGCTGAGCTGGTTTCCGTCGAGGAAAACATAGCGAGTTTCTTCGAGTCCGTTATCATTAGAAAAATAGACGTCATCAAAATCTCGGGAAACAGGTGTACCCTCAGCGTTGAATTCGAGGTTGGCGGGTTGTATAGCGTTTTGTTTCACGTAAGTTACTCGTCTGACAGGCAGTGGCACGATCTTAACGATGTGAGTCCATCGGTGCAAATTTCCGCAGAAAATGTCTGATCGGACTTGTTCGGCGTACAAGTGTACGCTATTGTGCGACTCGAAACTTACTATAGTGCGACTTACAGAGGTATTGAATGAAACGTGCAGTGATTACTGGCCTGGGCATTGTTTCCAGCATCGGTAATAACCAGCAGGAAGTCCTGGCATCTCTGCGTGAAGGACGCTCCGGGATCACTTTCTCTGAAGAGTTTAAAGATTCAGGTATGCGTAGCCACGTATGGGGTAACGTCAAACTGGACACCACCGGTTTGATTGACCGCAAAGTGGTTCGTTTCATGAACGATGCCTCTATTTATGCTTATCTCTCCATGCAGGAAGCGATCAAAGATTCCGGCCTGAGCGAAGAGGTTTATCAGAACAACCCGCGCGTGGGTCTGATCGCCGGTTCCGGCGGCTCATCAAAAGCGCAGGTATTCGGCGCTGACGCAATGCGTAGCCCGCGTGGTCTGAAAGCAGTAGGTCCGTACGTGGTCACAAAAGCCATGGGCTCTGCGGTTTCCGCGTGCCTGGCGACCCCATTCAAAATCCACGGTGTGAACTACTCCATCAGCTCCGCGTGTGCGACTTCCGCGCACTGCATCGGTAATGCTGTTGAGCAGATCCAGCTGGGTAAACAGGACATCGTATTTGCTGGCGGCGGCGAAGAGCTGGGCTGGGAAATGGCCTGTGAATTCGACGCGATGGGCGCACTGTCCACCAAATACAATGAAACCCCGGATAAAGCCTCCCGTACCTATGATGCGCACCGTGACGGTTTCGTTATCGCTGGCGGCGGCGGTATGGTTGTGGTTGAAGAGCTGGAGCATGCTCTGGCACGTGGCGCGCATATCTACGCTGAAATCGTGGGCTACGGTGCGACGTCTGACGGCGCCGACATGGTTGCGCCATCCGGGGAAGGCGCGGTGCGCTGCATGAAGATGGCGATGCACGGCGTTGACACCCCAATCGACTACCTGAACTCCCACGGTACCTCTACTCCGGTAGGCGACGTGAAAGAACTGGGTGCGATCCGTGAAGTCTTCGGCGACAACAGCCCGGCGATCTCCGCGACCAAAGCCATGACCGGCCACTCGCTGGGTGCGGCTGGCGTGCAGGAAGCGATCTACTCTCTGCTGATGCTGGAAAACGGCTTTATCGCGCCAAGCATCAACATTGATGAGATGGACGAGCAGGCTGCTGGCCTGAACATCGTGACCAAACCAATGGACGCGACGCTGACCACCGTCATGTCAAACAGCTTCGGCTTTGGTGGCACCAACGCCACGCTGGTTATGCGTAAGCTGAAAGCATAAGTTTTACGTTTGATTCCGGAAGGGAGCCATAAGGCTCCCTTTTTTATGCATTGACAAGCGGCTGATCTCACAGGCAAACTTCACCCCTCAACATTATCCTCACGATAATGCGTAAGCGTTTAACGTCAACCAACGCACCTTAATCCTGATTATCAGGTAGAGGGGGCGTGGCATTTCCCCGCCTTACTCTTCATTTCGGAGTAAAGCATGACTGCAGTAACTCAAACAGAAACAACCTCTTCAGCGAACGTCTCGCTGTTCCGTATCGCTTTCGCGGTATTTCTGACCTATATGACCGTTGGCCTGCCGCTGCCGGTGATCCCGCTGTTCGTTCATCAGGAGCTGGGCTATGGCAACACCATGGTTGGCATTGCCGTGGGTATTCAGTTTTTAGCCACGGTATTAACCCGCGGATATGCCGGACGGCTGGCGGATCAGCACGGTGCCAAACGCTCGGCGCTGCAGGGCATGTTTGCCTGCGGTCTGGCGGGCGGCGCCTGGCTGCTGGCGGCTGTTCTGCCAGTCGACGCGGCGTATAAGTTTGCGCTGCTGGTGCTGGGCCGTTTAATCCTTGGCTTTGGTGAAAGCCAGCTGCTGACCGGCACCCTGACCTGGGGAATGGGGCTGGTGGGGCCCGCACGCTCCGGCAAGGTGATGTCCTGGAACGGTATGGCCATCTATGGCGCGCTGGCCGCAGGAGCACCGCTTGGGCTGCTGATCAATAGCCAGTTTGGGTTTGCGGTGCTGGCTGCCATCACGATGGCTTTACCCCTGCTGGCGTGGGCGTTTAACGGTTCGGTGCGTAAGGTGCCCGCGCACAAAGGCGAGCGACCTTCCCTGTGGAGCGTGGTCGGCCAGATCTGGCAGCCGGGTCTTGGCCTGGCGCTGCAGGGTGTGGGTTTTGCGGTGATCGGTACCTTCGTCTCGCTCTATTTTATGAGCCGCGGCTGGGCGATGGCCGGTTTTACGCTTACCGCGTTTGGCGGCGCGTTTGTGCTGATGCGCGTGCTTTTCGGCTGGATGCCGGATCGCTTCGGCGGCGTGAAGGTGGCGGTGGCGTCGCTGGTGATTGAGACTATCGGTCTGCTGCTGCTGTGGAATGCACCCGTGGCATCCGTTGCGCTGCTCGGCGCGGCGCTAACCGGCTGCGGCTGTTCACTGATCTTCCCGGCGCTGGGCGTTGAAGTGGTGAAGCGCGTGGCCCCACAGGTGCGCGGTACGGCGCTGGGCGGATATGCGGCGTTTCAGGATATCTCATACGGGGTAACCGGACCGCTGGCCGGGGTGTTAGCCACCTCGTTTGGTTATCCGTCCGTCTTTCTGGCCGGTGCGGTTTCTGCGGTGGTTGGGATCGTGGTCACGCTGGTGGCGTTTCGCAGATCGTAGTTTTTGCCCGGTGGCGCTTCGCTTACCGGGCCTACAACCGCACTAGCCGTAGGCCGGGTAAGGCGAAGCCGCCACCCGGCAGTGTTAAGCAACCAGCCAGAAAATCGCCAGTGCAATCAGTAGCGCAATAAACATCAATCCCGGACGCGCAGAGAGCGTTCTGAACGTCTCGACGACCGGCGCAAACAGCGGGCTGTAGATCGGCTGAATGTTTCTCACCTCCGGCACGCCGCCCTCGCGCTCGGCGCGGCGAACGAAGATTTGATTGAGCAGATCCTGCACCTGCGCGGTGGTCAGTACCGTTTGCGGCGTGGCCTGCCAGTTTTGCTGGGCGTAATCCCGGATGACTTCAAATTCGTGCGGCTCAAGCGGCTGCTTCAGTGCCGCCTGGACGGTATGCAGGGTAGGGGTATTCTGGGTGCTGAGCGTCTGGCGCGCCTGGAGCCAGGTCACCAGATGAGTAAACTGTTTGGCCGGGATTAACTCACCCGCCTTCACGCCGGACAGCTCCAGCATGGATTGCCAGATAAGCTTCGTCGGTTCGCCGGTGGCCGCAGCCAGCTTGGTCACCATCTGCTTGAGCGTGTTGTGCTCGGCTGGCAGCAGCGGACGCTCGGTTGCCGGGCGCACCTGAGGCTGCGGGATTGACAGCTCGTTGTTCTGCAGCAGGGTCAGCACGGTTTTGAGCTGGTCGGGCGTCAGCTGGCCCAGCGCGGTCTGACCATACTGCTGGCGAATAAAATCGCTCACCGCCTGGCGGTTATTACCCTGGCCCAGCAGCTCCGTCAGCTGAGCAACAATCTGGCGCGTGGTGTGGTTCTGCTGCGCGGTATTAATACGCTGGTTCAGGTTTTGCTCGGCCGCAGGGAAATGGCGCGACTGCAGAGGTGCGTCGTTCCTCACGCCTAAATCATGCTTTACCCCGGCCCAGACTTCCGCGTTTTGCTGTGAAGTCAGCGCAATCAGGCGCGTGATCAGTCGCTCCAGCACGGTGCGCTGTTGCGTGGATAGCGGTTGTTCACCGGCAACGTTTGGCGTGACAGGGCCTTCACCCGGAGGGCGTGGCGGCGTACCTGAAATGGGCTGCATCGTCAAAAATCCTTAAAGTCAAAACTCAGCGTAAACCAGGCATACATATATGCCTGGCGGCGAGATTATGGCACACTTGGCAGGTTTTCTTCCTCTCAAACAGGTACTCAGACGTGAAAATCCTCGTTGATGAAAATATGCCTTACGCCCGTGAGCTGTTTAGCCGCCTGGGTAACGTTAAGGCTGTCCCTGGTCGCCCGATCCCGGTCAACGAACTGGATGACGCAGACGCGCTGATGGTGCGCTCGGTGACTAAAGTAAATGAGGCGTTGCTCGCCGGTAAAGCGATTAAGTTTGTCGGAACCGCAACGGCAGGGACCGATCATGTGGATGATAAATGGCTGAAGCAGGCCGGAATCGGTTTTTCCGCAGCGCCGGGCTGTAACGCCATCGCCGTTGTGGAATACGTTTTCTCCTCCCTGCTGATGCTGGCCGAGCGCGACGGTTTTGCGCTGAAGGACCGCACGGTGGGGATTGTCGGCGTTGGTAACGTCGGCGGGCGCCTGCAAAAGCGCCTGGAAGCGTTAGGGATCCGCACGCTGCTGTGCGATCCGCCGCGTAAAGACAACGGCGATGACGGGGATTTCCGCTCGCTGGATGAGCTGGTTGAACAGTGTGACGTGCTGACTTTCCACACGCCGCTGTTTAAAGAGGGGCCGTATAAGTCGCTGCATCTTGCTGACGAGGCGCTGATCCGTCGTCTGAAGGCTGGCACTATTCTGATAAATGCCTGCCGTGGCCCGGTCGTAGATAACGCTGCGCTGCTGACATGCCTGAACGAAGGGCAACACCTCAGCGTGGTGCTGGACGTCTGGGAGCCGGAGCCGGATCTCAACGTTGAGCTGCTTAGCAAGGTGGACGTGGGCACGGCGCATATCGCCGGTTATACCCTGGAAGGCAAAGCACGCGGTACCACGCAGGTCTTCGAAGCCTACAGCGCTTTTATCGGCCATCCGCAGCAGGTGGCGCTGGATACCTTACTCCCCGCGCCTGAATTTGGCCGCATTACCCTGCACGGCCCGCTCGATCAGGCAACGCTGAAAAGGCTGGTGCATTTGGTGTATGATGTGCGCCGCGATGATGCGCTGCTGCGTAAAGTGGCGGGGATCCCGGGTGAGTTTGATAAGCTGCGCAAGAACTACGTTGAGCGCCGCGAGTGGTCTTCCCTGTATGTAATGTGCGACGACGCGTCGGCGGCGACGCTGCTGCAAAAGCTGGGATTTAACGCCGTTCATCACCCGGCGCATTAATGTCTTCTTAATGCTCCCTGTCGGATACTCCGACAGGGACGCTTTTTTATTTCTGGAGTAAACCACCATGTCTGAAGGCTGGAACATTGCCATTTTAGGTGCCACGGGTGCCGTGGGCGAAGCCCTGCTCGAAACCCTTGCTGAGCGTCAGTTCCCGGTGGGCGATATCTATGCGCTGGCCCGTACCGACAGCGCAGGTGAGCATCTGCGTTTTAACGGTAAATCCGTCATGGTCCAGGACGCGGCCGCGTTCGACTGGACGCAGGCGCAGCTGGCGTTTTTCGCCGCGGGCGCTGAAGCGACGGCTGCGTACGTTGAAGAGGCGACCAACGCAGGCTGCCTGGTGATCGACCTGAGCGGTCTGTTCTCAATGGAGCCGGATGTGCCGCTGGTGGTGCCGGACGTGAACCCGTTTCTGCTGGCTGACTACCGCAACCGTAACGTTATTGCGGTTCCGAACAGCCTCACCAGCCAGCTGCTGACCGCGCTGAAACCGCTGATCGACGACGGCGGCCTGTCGCGCATTACCGTCACCAGCCTGCTGTCCGCGTCCGCGAACGGCAAAAAGGCCGTTGACGCGCTGGCCGGGCAGAGCGCGAAGCTGCTGAACGGTATCCCGATTGACGAAGATGATTTCTTTGGTCGCCAGCTGGCGTTCAACATGCTGCCGCTGCTGCCGGACCGCGAGGGCTCCGTGCGCGAAGAGCGTCGTATCGTCGATGAAGTGCGTAAAATTCTGCAGGACGATGGCCTGATGATCTCCGCGAACGTCGTGCAGTCCCCTGTCTTCTACGGCCACGCGCAGATGGTCGGCTTTGAAGCCCTTCGTCCGCTGGCGGCAGAAGAGGCGCGCGACGCGTTTGGCCGCGGTGAAGACATCGTGCTCTCTGAAGAGAGCGAGTTCCCGACCCAGGTTGGCGATGCCACCGGTAGCGCGCATCTTTCCGTTGGCTGCGTGCGTAACGATTACGGCATGCCGGAGCAGGTTCAGTTCTGGTCCGTTGCCGATAACGTTCGCTTCGGCGGCGCGCTGATGGCGGTCAAAATCGCTGAAAAACTGGTGCAGGAGTACCTGTACTGATGTCAGACGTGGAACAAAAGCCGGTCCATAGAATTGCCCTCGGAATTGAGTACGATGGCAGTAAATATTATGGCTGGCAGCGTCAGAACGAGGTGCGCAGCGTCCAGGAGAAGCTGGAGAAAGCGCTCTCTCAGGTGGCAAACGAGCCGATCAACGTCCTGTGCGCGGGCCGTACGGACGCGGGTGTTCACGGTACGGGGCAGGTGGTTCACTTTGAAACCACCGCCGTGCGTAAGGATGCCGCCTGGACGCTGGGTGTAAATGCGAATTTGCCTGGTGACATTGCGGTGCGTTGGGTAAAAGCTGTGCCGGATGATTTTCACGCGCGCTTCAGCGCCACGGCGCGTCGCTACCGTTATGTCATCTATAACCAGCGCCTGCGTCCGGCGGTGTTAAGCCAGGGCGTGACGCATTTTTATGAACCGCTTGATGCGGAACGTATGCATCGCGCGGCGCAGTGTCTGATTGGTGAAAATGACTTTACGTCGTTTCGTGCGGTGCAGTGTCAGTCCCGCACGCCGTGGCGCAACGTCATGCACATAAACGTCAGCCGTTTTGGCGCATATGTGGTGGTGGATATCAAAGCCAATGCCTTTGTACATCATATGGTTAGGAATATTGTGGGCAGCCTGATGGAAGTGGGTGCCGGACACCAGCCGGAGAGCTGGATTGCAGACCTGCTGGCAGCGAAGGACAGAACGCTTGCGGCAGCCACGGCGAAAGCGGAAGGATTGTATCTGGTCTCAGTAGACTATCCGGATCGATTTGACCTGCCGAAACCGCCAATGGGCCCGCTGTTTTTAGCGGACTAAACAAAGGTGCAATTAGGGCTTAGACAATATGGACGTAATACGTTTTCTGATTGATTTCATCCTGCATATTGATGTTCACCTGGCGGAGCTGGTCGCGCAGTATGGCGTCTGGGTCTACGCCATTCTGTTCCTCATTCTGTTTTGTGAAACCGGACTGGTCGTTACCCCATTCCTGCCAGGGGATTCACTGCTGTTCGTTGCCGGGGCGCTCTCGGCGTTGCCCACTAACGATCTGAACGTGCATCTTATGGTTGTGCTGATGGTGATTGCCGCCATTATCGGTGATGCGGTCAACTATACGATTGGACGGGTATTCGGTGAGCGGCTGTTCAGCAATCCTGATTCGAAAATTTTCCGCCGCAGCTATTTAGACAAAACCCATGCGTTTTATGAACGCCATGGCGGGAAAACCATTATCCTTGCGCGTTTTGTGCCTATTGTGCGTACATTTGCACCGTTTGTGGCGGGAATGGGGCATATGTCCTATCGTCATTTTGCGGCATACAACGTGGTTGGCGCGCTGCTGTGGGTACTGCTGTTTACCTACGCAGGCTATCTGTTTGGCGATCTCCCGGTGGTGCAGGAAAACCTTAAGTTACTGATTGTAGCGATTATTGTGCTTTCCGTACTGCCGGGCGTTATCGAAATCATTCGTCACAAACGTGCGGCGGCAAAACAAGCGAAGTAAATGCACGCTGGCGGTTCGACCACTTTTTTATCCAAAGTTTCGGGCTGTTATGTTTTAATGTGCAACATTCATGGTCTGTTGGAGGCAAAAATGGCATTATTCGCCTCTTATAGCAAAACTGGCATACGACCAGGTTCAGGCAGAAAGGTTATCAATGAGCTGGATTGAACGAATTAAAAGCAACATTACCCCAACGCGCAAAGCGAGCATTCCTGAAGGGGTATGGACGAAGTGTGATAGCTGCGGTCAGGTTCTGTACCGCGCAGAGCTGGAGCGCAACCTTGAGGTGTGTCCGAAGTGTGACCACCATATGCGTATGTCGGCGCGCAACCGCCTGCATAGCCTGCTGGACGAAGGCTCTCTGGTAGAGCTGGGTAGCGAACTTGAGCCAAAAGACGTGCTGAAGTTCCGCGATTCCAAAAAATACAAAGATCGTCTGGCCTCTGCACAGAAAGAGACCGGCGAGAAAGATGCGCTGGTCGTTATGAAAGGCACCCTGCATGGGATGCCGGCTGTTGCCGCTGCGTTTGAGTTCTCCTTTATGGGCGGCTCGATGGGCTCCGTGGTCGGTGCGCGCTTCGTGCGTGCCGTTGAGCAGGCGCTGGAAGACAACTGTCCGCTGATCTGCTTCTCTGCCTCCGGCGGTGCGCGTATGCAGGAAGCGCTGATGTCGCTGATGCAGATGGCGAAAACCTCTGCCGCGCTGGCGAAGATGCAGGAGCGCGGTCTGCCGTACATCTCCGTGCTGACCGACCCAACCATGGGCGGCGTCTCCGCGAGCTTCGCGATGCTGGGCGATCTGAACATCGCTGAGCCAAAAGCGCTGATCGGCTTTGCCGGTCCTCGCGTTATCGAGCAAACCGTTCGTGAAAAACTGCCGCCGGGCTTCCAGCGCAGTGAGTTCCTCATTGAGAAAGGCGCTATCGATATGATCGTCCGCCGTCCGGAAATGCGCCTGAAGCTGGCGAGCATCCTGGCGAAGCTGATGAATCTGCCAGCGCCGAACCCGGATGAGCCGCGCGAAGGCGTGGTGGTACCGGATCAGGAACCCGAGGCCTGATAACTGAAAAGGGCAGGGCCGGTTGGCGCTGCCCTTTTGCTTTCTAATCTGTTAATGACAACCGGGCATTATGGAAAATAAAAGCATTCCCCAAGCCACGTCGCCCCTGGCCGCGTGGCTTTCTTATCTGGAAAACCTGCACAGTAAAACCATCGATATGGGGCTTGAGCGCGTAAGCCAGGTCGCCGCGCGTCTTGATGTGCTCAAACCGGCACCTTTCGTGTTCACCGTCGCGGGTACCAACGGTAAAGGCACGACCTGCCGCACGCTGGAATCTGTCCTGATGGCCGCGGGTTACAAAGTTGGCGTGTACAGCTCTCCACACCTGGTCCGCTACACCGAGCGCGTTCGCGTGCAGAACAGCGAGCTGCCGGAATCGGCGCATACGGCGTCGTTCGCGGAAATTGAAGCCGCACGCGGTGAGATCTCATTAACCTATTTTGAATACGGCACCCTGTCGGCGCTGTGGCTGTTCAAACAGGCGCAGCTGGATGTCGTGATCCTTGAGGTCGGCCTCGGCGGACGTCTTGATGCGACCAATATGGTGGATGCGGACGTGGCGGTGGTCACCAGCATCGCGCTGGACCATATCGACTGGCTGGGACCGGATCGTGAAAGCATTGGCCGCGAGAAGGCAGGTATTTTCCGGGCGAATAAACCCGCCGTGGTCGGCGAGCCGGACATGCCGTACACCATTGCTGACGTGGCAAACGAGAAGGGCGCGCGTCTGCTGCGCCGCGGCGTTGACTGGCAGTATGAGGTTCAGGACAACGGCTGGCGCTTCAGCGATGGGCAGGGCGCGCTGGACAACCTGCCGCTGCCGCAGGTGCCGCAGCCGAACGCGGCAACCGCGCTGGCGGCACTGCGCGCCAGCGGCCTCGTGGTCAGCGAGCGGGCGATCCGCGACGGTATTCAGAGCGCAATTCTGCCCGGGCGTTTCCAGATTGTCAGCGAGTCACCGCGCCTGATTCTGGACGTGGCGCATAACCCGCATGCGGCGGCGTATCTCGCGGGACGTCTCAAATCGTTACCAAAAACCGGGCGCGTGCTGGCGGTTATCGGTATGCTTCATGATAAAGATATCGGCGGGACGCTGGCCTGCATGGAGAGTGTGGTCGATAGCTGGTATTGTGCTCCTCTGGAGGGGCCGCGCGGCGCGACGGCTGAGCAGCTGATGGAACATCTCGGCAAAGGCGCAATCTATAGTAGCGTGGCTCAGGCCTGGCATGCCGCGATGGCGGATGCTAAACCAGAAGATACCGTGCTGGTGTGTGGTTCATTCCACACGGTGGCACATGTCATGGAAGTGATGGACGCGGGGAGAACCGGTGGCGAGTAAGTTTCAGAACCGTTTAACAGGAACCATTGTGCTGGTCGCGCTCGGGGTGATTATTCTCCCGGGTCTGCTCGACGGGCAGAAAAAGCATTATCAGGATGAGTTTGCCGCTATTCCGCTGGTGCCGAAACCGGGTGACCGCGATGAGCCTGATATGCTGCCAGCGGCGACGCAGGCGCTGCCTGCTCAGCCTCCGGAAGGGGCGGCGGAAGAGGTGCGTGCAGGCGATGCCGCCGCACCGTCGCTCGATCCGTCTCGCCTGGCGGCAGCGAGCAGCAGCGATATCGATCCGGTGCCGGTAGAGCAGCCTAAACCTGTTGAAAAACCGAAGCCGGTTGAGAAGCCGCAGCCGCAGCCGAAACCGCAGCGGGATAAAGCCGCAGAGCAGCTGGCTGCCGCGTCAGAAACCCCGCCGCCGGCAAAACAAGACGCAGCGCCGACCGGAAAAGCATACGTTGTGCAGCTCGGCGCGCTGAAAAACGCCGATAAGGTCAACGAGGTCGTGAGCAAACTGCGCAGTGCGGGATATCGTGTTTACACTTCACCTTCCACGCCGGTGCAGGGTAAAATTACCCGTATCCTCGTGGGGCCAGAAGCGTCCAAAGATAAGCTTAAAGGTTCGCTCGGTGAGCTGAAGCAAATCTCCGGCCTGAGCGGTGTGGTGATGGGCTACAGCGCGAACTGATAAGATCTACCCCTCACCCTAACCCTCTCCCCAGAGGGGCGAGGGGATGGTTTGCTCCCTCTCCCTTGAGGGAGAGGGCTGGGGTGAGGGGGAATGGCAGACGTCCAAAGAGACGTAATGAGCCAACGGCGTTGAACATTTTTTCAGCGCCTTTTTTATTTACGCGCGGGAAGGAAATCCCTACGCAAACGTTTTCTTTTTCTGTTAGAATTCGCCCCGAACTGGATGACAGGGCGTTAAATCGTGGGACACATATGGTCTGGATTGATTACGCCATCATTGCGGTGATTGGTTTTTCCTGTCTGGTTAGCCTGATCCGTGGCTTTGTTCGTGAAGCGTTATCGCTGGTAACCTGGGGTTGTGCTTTCTTTGTTGCCAGTCATTACTACACTTACCTGTCTGTCTGGTTCACGGGCTTTGAAGATGAACTGGTCCGAAACGGAATTGCCATCGCGGTGCTGTTTATCGCGACGCTGATTGTCGGCGCTATCGTGAATTACGTGATAGGTCAGCTGGTCGAGAAAACCGGTCTGTCAGGAACGGACAGGGTGCTCGGGATCTGTTTCGGGGCGTTACGAGGCGTGCTGATTGTGGCCGCGATCCTGTTCTTCCTGGATACCTTCACCGGGTTCTCCAAAAGCGAAGACTGGCAGAAATCGCAGCTCATTCCAGAGTTCAGCTTCATCATCAGATGGTTCTTTGACTATCTGCAAAGCTCGTCGAGTTTTTTGCCCAGGGCATAAACCCTGAGATGTGGCTTAACGAGGAAAAGACGAATGTGCGGTATTGTCGGTATCGCCGGTTTCATGCCGGTAAACCAGTCGATTTATGACGCGTTAACGGTGCTTCAGCACCGTGGGCAGGATGCTGCGGGTATCATCACCATTGATGCAAACAACTGCTTCCGTTTACGCAAGGCCAATGGCCTGGTAAACGATGTGTTTGAAGCCCGCCATATGCAGCGTCTGCAAGGTAATATGGGGATCGGTCACGTTCGTTATCCTACTGCTGGCAGTTCCAGCGCCTCTGAGGCACAGCCTTTCTACGTCAACTCACCGTATGGCATCACCCTTGCTCATAACGGCAACCTGACCAACGCGCATGAGCTGCGTAAAAAGCTGTTCGAAGAGAAACGTCGCCACATTAACACCACCTCTGATTCTGAAATCCTGCTCAATGTGTTCGCCAGCGAGCTGGATAACTTCCGTCACTACCCGCTGGAAGCAGACAACATCTTTGCTGCGATTGCCGCGACGAACCGCCAGATCCGCGGCGCGTACGCATGCGTAGCGATGATCATCGGTCACGGCATGGTGGCCTTCCGCGATCCAAACGGCATTCGTCCCCTGGTGCTCGGCAAGCGCGACCTTGGCGATGGCCGTACCGAATACATGGTTGCCTCTGAGAGCGTGGCACTGGATACCCTGGGCTTCGAGTTCCTGCGTGACGTTGCGCCGGGCGAAGCGGTGTATATCACCGAGAAGGGCCAGCTGTTTACCCGCCAGTGTGCCGATAATCCGGTCAGCAACCCGTGCCTGTTTGAATACGTTTACTTCGCCCGCCCGGATTCCTTCATCGACAAGATTTCCGTCTACAGCGCGCGCGTCAACATGGGCACAAAGCTGGGCGAGAAAATTGCCCGCGAGTGGGACGATCTCGACATCGACGTGGTTATTCCTATCCCGGAAACCTCCTGCGATATCGCGCTGGAGATCGCCCGCATTCTGGATAAGCCATACCGTCAGGGCTTCGTGAAGAACCGCTACGTTGGCCGCACCTTTATCATGCCGGGCCAGCACCTGCGCCGTAAGTCCGTGCGCCGCAAGCTGAATGCCAACCGCGCGGAATTCCGCGACAAGAACGTTCTGCTGGTGGATGACTCCATCGTTCGCGGCACCACCTCCGAGCAGATTATCGAGATGGCGCGCGAAGCGGGTGCGAAGAAAGTCTACCTGGCCTCTGCCGCGCCGGAGATTCGCTTCCCGAACGTGTACGGCATCGATATGCCAACCGCCAACGAGCTGATCGCTCACGGCCGTGAAGTGGATGAAATTCGCCAGATCATCGGTGCCGACGGCCTGATTTTCCAGGATCTGAACGATCTCATCGACGCGGTGCGTGCCGAGAACCCGGAAATTCAGCAGTTTGAATGCTCCGTGTTCAACGGTATTTACGTGACCAAAGACGTTGACCAGCAGTACCTCGACTATCTTGATTCGCTGCGCAACGACGATGCGAAAGCCGTCCAGCTGCAGAACGATCTCGAAAGCTTAGAGATGCACAACGAAGGTTGATGCTCCGGCAAGTGAGGGCGAATGCCCTCACTTGCAACTCCCCGCAAAATCCTGCACAGTCTGCCCTGAAATCAGTAAGGGCGAAAATCATGAAACGACTCATTGTTGGGCTCAGCGGCGCCAGCGGCGCGATTTACGGCGTACGTTTGTTACAGGTTCTGCGTAGCGTGGCGGAAGTCGAGACCCATCTGGTGATGAGCCAGGCGGCGCGGCAGACCCTCTCTCTGGAAACCGATCTCTCCCTGCGCGATGTTCAGGCACTGGCAGACGTGGTTCACGATGCCCGTGATATCGCCGCCAGCATCTCCTCAGGCTCGTTTAAAACAGCCGGCATGGTTATCCTGCCCTGTTCCATTAAAACGCTCTCCGGCATTGTGAACAGCTATACCGACACCCTGGTAACGCGTGCGGCGGATGTGGTGCTGAAGGAGCGTCGTCCCTTGGTGCTTTGCGTGCGGGAAACGCCGCTGCACCTCGGCCATCTGCGCTTAATGACGCAGGCTGCGGAGCTGGGGGCCGTCATCATGCCGCCGGTACCGGCGTTTTATCATCGCCCGACCTCGCTGGATGACGTGATTAATCAGACCGTCAACCGCGTGCTGGATCAGTTTGACATCGACCTGCCTGAAGATCTCTTCACCCGCTGGCAAGGGGCCTGATTCTGTGCACAAACAGAGTGCATGAAAAGAGACGTTGCCCTGTTTCAGGGCAATTATGCAACGGCGATCATATCCTCGACATTTAATTCGTTTTTTCCCTTTTTCTCTTTCCGGTTCGTTCGGCAGACCTGCTATCTTTCACCATTAAGGCAATATCGCAACGTTTTATTAACATATTTAACGTCGAAGTTTTGACCAGACGGCAATGTGGCATAAGACCTGCAAGATGAAGCCTGCAACACAACACACAACACAATACATAATAAAATCACGGTACTTGAGGGTAAATGTATGAAGAAGACGGTTCTGGCTCTGTCTTTGCTCGTGGGGTTAAGTGCGGCGGCAGGTAGCTACGCAGCGCTTCCACAGACGGTTCGTATCGGTACAGACGCAACCTACGCGCCATTCTCTTCCAAGGATGCGAAAGGCGATTTCGTGGGGTTTGATATCGATCTGGGAAATGAAATGTGCAAACGCATTGCGGTGAAATGCACATGGGTGGGCAGCGACTTTGACGCGTTAATCCCGTCGCTGAAAGCCAAGAAAATCGACGCCATTATCTCTTCTCTCTCCATCACCGAAAAACGCCAGCAGGAGATTGCCTTCTCTGACAAGCTCTACGCCGCGGATTCTCGCCTGATTGCGCCGAAAGGCTCCCCGATTAAGCCCACCATCGACTCGCTGAAAGGCAAGCATGTTGGCGTGCTTCAGGGTTCGACGCAGGAAGGTTATGCCAATGCGACCTGGCGCGAGAAGGGCGTCGACGTGGTGGCTTACCAGAACCAGGATCTGATCTACTCTGACCTGGCCGCAGGCCGTCTGGATGCGGCATTCCAGGATGAAGTCGCCGCGAGCGAAGGCTTCCTGAAACAGCCTGCGGGTAAAGACTATGCGTTTGCTGGCCCGTCGGTAAAAGACAAAAAATACTTTGGTGACGGCACCGGTATTGGCCTGCGCAAGGATGATACCGAGCTGAAAGCCGCCTTCGACAAAGCCTTTGCAGAGCTGCGTAAAGACGGGACTTACGACAAACTGGCGAAGAAATACTTCGACTTCAACGTATACGGTGAATAATACCTGGCGCTAACGCACCGCAAAGGTGCGTTGCGGGAGTGGTTGACCCAATGCGGTGCATTTGTTGCACCGTATTGGATCGCTTTGTGCATACTTACGCATTTATAATGCAAAAATTCCCGCCTGAAGGGCATTAGTCTTTGCCTGACAGAGGGGATTGATGGCACATTAGCACCACCCCGTCGTCGTAAAAATCCCGTATGAAGACAGTTTGTTGAGGACAAATATGAAAAAACTCGTGTTGTCACTATCTCTGGTACTGGCCTTTTCCAGCGCCACCGCGTTATTCGCAGCCATTCCGCAGAAAATTCGAATTGGTACCGATCCAACCTATGCGCCGTTTGAATCAAAGAATTCAAAGGGTGAACTGGTGGGTTTTGACATCGATCTGGCTAATGAGCTGTGCAAACGCATCAAAGCACAGTGTACCTACGTTGAGAACCCGCTGGATGCGCTGATCCCATCCCTGAAAGCGAAAAAAATCGACGTGATCATGTCCTCGCTCTCCATCACCGAAAAACGCCAGCAGGAGATTGCCTTCACCGACAAACTCTACGCGGCCGATTCTCGTCTGGTGGTGGCTAAAGCTTCTGATATTCAGCCAACGCTGGAGTCGCTGAAAGGCAAACGCGTCGGCGTGCTGCAGGGCACCACGCAGGAAACCTACGGCAACGAACACTGGGCGCCGAAGGGGATTGAAATCGTCTCCTATCAGGGTCAGGAAAATATCTACGCTGACCTGACGGCAGGCCGAATTGATGCGGCATTCCAGGATGAAGTTGCGGCAAGCGAAGGCTTCCTGAAAACGCCGGTGGGTAAAGATTACAAGTTTGGCGGCCCGTCTATTAAGGACGTGAAGTTGTTTGGTGTGGGCACCGGTATGGGCCTGCGCAAAGAAGACAACGAGCTGCGTGAGGCGCTGAACAAAGCGTTTGCTGAAATGCGCGCTGACGGCACCTACGACAAGCTGGCGAAAAAGTACTTTGATTTTAATGTTTACGGCGGCTAATCGCCCCGTCAAATAACGTGCGGCCCCTCCCGATGTGGGAGGGGAAAAGACACGGTTCCACCACTCACGATACGACAGGGCTCGCGGTATGCTGTACGGATTTTCTGGCGTTATTTTACAGGGCGCGCTTGTCACCCTTGAGCTGGCTATCAGCTCCGTGGTGCTGGCGGTGCTGATAGGTCTGGCGGGCGCAGGGGCGAAGCTTTCGGCTAACAAACCGCTGGCGCTCATATTTGAAGGCTACACCACGCTTATTCGCGGCGTTCCCGATCTGGTGCTGATGCTGCTTATCTTTTACGGTCTGCAGATTGCGCTGAACAGCGTAACGGACGCGATGGGCATGGGACAAATTGATATCGACCCGATGGTGGCCGGTATTATTACCCTGGGTTTTATCTACGGTGCCTACTTCACCGAAACCTTCCGTGGTGCCTACATGGCCGTGCCGAAAGGCCATATTGAGGCGGCAACCGCATTTGGTTTTACCTCTTCACAAACGTTTCGTCGGATTATGTTCCCGGCCATGATGCGTTATGCGCTCCCGGGCATCGGCAACAACTGGCAGGTTATCCTCAAAGCGACAGCGCTGGTCTCGCTGCTCGGTCTGGAAGACGTCGTGAAAGCGACTCAGCTGGCGGGCAAGAGCACCTGGGAGCCGTTCTACTTTGCGGTGGTCTGCGGCGTGATTTATCTGGTCTTTACGACCGTCTCCAATGGTGTGCTGCTTCTGCTCGAGCGTCGCTACTCCGTGGGTGTGAAGAGGGCTGACCTGTGATTGAGATTATTCAGGAATACTGGAAGTCGCTGCTGTGGACGGATGGCTACCGCTTTACCGGCGTGGCGATTACGCTCTGGCTGCTGATCTCCTCCGTGGTGATGGGCGGCATTCTGGCGGTGTTTCTTGCCATTGGCCGCGTATCGAACAATAAATTTATCCAGTTCCCGATCTGGCTGTTCACCTACGTGTTTCGCGGTACGCCGCTGTACGTGCAGCTGCTGGTGTTCTATTCGGGGATGTATACGCTGGAGATCGTAAAAGGCACTGAGATGCTGAATGCGTTCTTCCGCAGCGGCCTGAACTGTACGGTGCTGGCGTTGACGCTCAACACCTGCGCCTACACCACCGAGATTTTCGCCGGAGCAATTCGCTCTGTCCCTTACGGTGAGATTGAAGCGGCGCGCGCGTACGGCTTTTCCTCAGTGAAGCTTTATCGCTGCATTATTCTGCCGTCGGCGCTGCGTATCGCACTACCGGCGTACAGTAACGAAGTGATTTTGATGCTGCACTCTACCGCGCTCGCCTTTACCGCGACGGTGCCGGATCTGCTCAAAATTGCGCGCGATATTAACTCCGCGACCTATCAGCCGTTTACCGCGTTTGGCATTGCGGCGGTGCTCTATTTAATTATCTCTTATGTTCTGATTAGCCTGTTCCGTAAGGCTGAAAAACGCTGGTTGCAGCATATAAAACCTTCTTCGACGCACTGAGAAAGATGATGGCTGAGAACAAATTAAACGTTATTGATTTGCACAAACGCTACGGCGAACATGAAGTGCTGAAAGGGGTGTCGCTGCAGGCGAATGCGGGCGACGTGATCAGTATCATCGGCTCATCCGGCTCGGGTAAAAGCACCTTCCTGCGCTGCATTAACTTCCTCGAAAAGCCGAGTGAAGGCTCGATTGTGGTGAGCGGGCAGAATATTAACCTGGTCCGTGACAAAGACGGCCAGCTGAAGGTCGCGGATAAACACCAGCTGCGACTGCTGCGTACGCGCCTGACGATGGTGTTCCAGCACTTCAACCTCTGGAGCCACATGACGGTGCTGGAGAACGTGATGGAAGCGCCGATTCAGGTGCTGGGCCTGAGCAAGCAGGAAGCCCGCGAGCGCGCGGTGAAATACCTTGCGAAAGTGGGTATCGACGAGCGCCAGCAGATGAAATACCCGGTGCATCTCTCCGGCGGTCAGCAGCAGCGTGTCTCTATCGCGCGCGCGCTGGCGATGGAGCCCGAAGTGCTGCTGTTTGACGAACCGACCTCCGCGCTGGACCCTGAACTCGTTGGCGAAGTGCTGCGCATCATGCAGAAGCTGGCCGAAGAGGGCAAAACGATGGTGGTGGTGACGCACGAGATGGGCTTCGCCCGAAACGTCTCGAACCACGTCATCTTCCTGCATCAGGGGAAAATTGAAGAGCAGGGGCACCCGGACGAAGTGCTGGCGAACCCGCAAAGCCCGCGTTTGCAGCAGTTCCTCAAAGGATCTCTGAAGTAAAGAGGGCATCAGCCCGCAGTGCAGCCCAATCGCCCGGTGGCGCTTCGCTTACCGAGCCTGCGGGCTGGATGTTCTCCCTCTCCCTGTGGGAGAGGGCTGGGGTGAGGGTATCAGACCGCACCGCACTCCAGCCGATACACCCAGTCGTCATAGCGCACGCCGTCAATTTCATACGCCTTTTCCAGCACCTGCGTACGCACAAACCCTGCTTTCTCCAGCACGCGCACCGAACCGCCGTTGTCCGCCAGGACGTACGCGTTAATCGCCTTTACGCCGGTCTGGTTGAACGCATAATCACACACCGCGCGCAGCGCCTCGCTGGCAATCCCTTTTCCCTGCGCGGCAGGCACAACCGTATAGCCGATATCGGCCTCTTCACTATTCTCAGGGCTGATTTGCAGGCCAATATCGCCCAGCGGCGTATCGTCCTCCAGAGAGCGGATCACGAAGACATGCTCCGCCATCAGCCGCGCGGCAAACACGCGGCGGGTCTCTTTTTCCGGCGCGATGGCGGCCATGTAGCGCATGATGCTGCGATCTTCACGCAGCGAGCGGAAGAAAGCCCAGTCAGTGGGTTCGAAAGGAGTGAGGTGAAGCCGGGGTGTGGTGATCGTTGCCATTGTTACGCCATATCTTCGGAACATCGCCTGTCACTGTAACATATTCACCGCACAACATCCCCCAGCGCCTCTTCTAATTCATACCAGCGGAACGCAAACCCGGCCGCTTCCAGCCGTTTTGGCAGCGCCCGCTGCCCGCCTAATACCAGCACAGACGCTTCACCCATCATCAGGCGAATGACCGTGGCAGGCACACGCAATATCGCCGGGCGGTGCAGGGTATGCCCCAGCGCGTGGGCAAACTGTTCGTTACGTACCGGATACGGCGCAACCATGTTAAACGGCCCGCGCAGATCGTTATCCAGCAGCCAGAGAATCCCGTTGACCATATCGTCGATATGGATCCACGCCAGGTACTGACGACCATTGCCGATGGGGCCGCCGAGTCCGAGCCGGAAAGGGGGAAGCATCTTCGCCAGAATACCGCCTTTAGGCGCAAGCACGACGCCGGTCCGCAGCAGGCAGACGCGGGTGCGATCGCTCTGCGCCGCACAGGCGATACGCTCCCACTGGGCGCAAAGCTTGTGGGTAAACTCGTTATGCGGCGGCTCTTCCTCGGTCACCACCACCTCACCGAGATCGCCGTAATAGCCTACCGCTGAACCCGAAATCAGCACCGAAGGCGGGGTATGGCTATTGCGGATCATCTCGACCAGCTTTTCGGTAATGTTCCACCGGCTGCTGCATAACAGCTGTTTTTGCTCTTCCGTCCAGCGCTTATCGGCGATGGGTTCACCCGCGAGGTTAATGACGGCGTCGAAGCCGTCCAGATTTTGCTGATCGGCCAGATTTTTCCAGATATCGATACCCGCCCCCAGCACCTGGCGCGCTTTCTCCGGGCTGCGCGTGACCACGGTAATGTCGTGATGCAAGGCCTGCAGACGCGCAATGAGGTGACGACCAATAAGGCCCGTGCCGCCGGTCAGCAAAATCTTCATACAACCTCCAGGGTTACGCCTGGCGTCGCCAGCTTAGCGTCATGGAGACGGAATCGGCGTAGCGCAGGGCGTGAAGTTTATCGATCTCAACTTCAGCATAAGTGACCCAGTGATGTTCGCGTGCGATATCGAGCACATCCTGAGTTAATTTTTCCAGCAGAGAGAAGCGGTTATTCTCCACGTATTGAATGATGTTTTTGGTAATTGTGCGGTAGTTCAGCGCGTCGTTGATGTCTTCGCTGGCCCGCGCTTTGTCTGCGGGATAGTGAATTACCACGTTAATGACAATATCCTGACGGTTGGCGATCTCTTCCTCTTTGATACCGATGAAGGTACGTAAGCGTAAATTTTTTATGCGAATAATAGCGTCTGGCTGTGACATTGCAGGTCTTCTCCGTGTCAGTATTTCACGCTCATCATACATGAGAGGCTCGCGGGCACCCAGCCTCATAGAGGGTTAAATCTGCTGGATTTTTTGCATCGCCCGCTCGGTGGCCGGGCGGGTCCGAATGCGCTCAAACCAGTTATTCACCGCCGGGTAAGCGGCCAGGTCAATTCGGTGTTTTTCATGCGTATTCACCCACGGCCAGCAGGCGATATCGGCAATACTGTAATGATCGCCCCCGAGCCACGGCGTTTTCTTCAGCCGACGGTTCAGAACGTCATACAGCCGTTGAGTCTCAACCTGATAGCGTTCGATCGCGTAGGGAATGGGCTGCGGGGCGTAAGCGGTAAAATGATGATTTTGCCCCAGCATGGGCCCCAGCCCGCTTGCCTGCCAGAAGAGCCATTGCAGGGTATGGTGACGCTCGCGCAGTTCGCCGCTCAGCAGTTTGCCGGTTTTCTCCGCCAGGTAGAGCAAAATTTCACCGGATTCAAACAGGCTCAGCGGCCTGCCCCCGTCCGCCGGCTGGTTATCAATAATGGCCGGGATTTTATTATTCGGCGAGATAGCCAGAAAGAGAGGGCTGAACTGTTCGCCTTTGCTGATATCCACGCGAATGATCCTGTAATCCAGCTCGGCTTCTTCAAGAAAGAGGGTGATCTTATGGCCGTTTGGGGTAGGGGCGTAATAAAGGTCGATCATTCTCAACTCCTGTCCATGCGAATAGTGGTGCCATGACAAATGAGTATAGGTGGTTGTTGTAAATCGTGAGTTTTCATCAAGTGACAGCGACGCAAAGAGATTATATGTTGAGTAAAAACCCGATCAGCCGATGAGGATGTTATGAACCAGCCCGTAATCACGTTGTGGTCCGATGCGAATTTCTTTTCTCCCTATGTTATGAGCGTATACGTTGCGCTGGCCGAAAAAGGACTCACTTTTACGCTGAAGACCGTTGATCTCGACGGCGGTGAGCATCTCAAGCCACAGTGGCAGGGTTACGACCTGACCCGACGCGTGCCGGTGCTGGAGATTGACGGTTTTGCCCTGAGCGAATCGTCGGCGATTGATGAATATCTGGAAGATCGGTTCGCGCCGCCCGAGTGGGAGCGGATCTATCCGCACGACCTGCAAAAACGCGCGCGGGCGCGGCAGATCCAGGCGTGGCTGCGAAGCGATCTGGTGCCAATTCGCGTGGAACGCTCAACGGACGTCGTGTTCGCCGGGGTGAAAAAGCCAGCGCTCAGCGCTGAAGGTCGTGAAAGCGCGCAAAAACTCATTGAAACCGCCACCTCGCTCCTCGCACACGGCAACCCGAACCTGTTCGGCGAGTGGTGCATTGCCGACGCCGATCTTGCGTTGATGCTAAACCGCCTGATCCTCAACGGCGATGAGGTGCCGCAGCTGCTGGTGGATTATGCCGCGTTTCAGTGGCAGCGTGCCTCCGTGCAGCGCTATGTGGCACTATCTGCCAGGCGCGCGGGCTGATAAGCCCGGACGCTTCAGGTATGATGGGGGCAGTCTGTTTTCCCGAGGAGTGACTGATGAAACTGATGTTTGCGTCGGATATCCATGGATCGCTGCCCGCTACCGAGCGTGTCCTTTCCCTGTTTGCACAAAGCGGCGCGCAGTGGCTGATTATACTGGGGGATGTGCTCAACCACGGCCCGCGCAACGCGCTGCCGGACGGCTACGCTCCGGCGCAGGTCGCGGAAAAGCTCAACCCGTACGCCTCACGAATCATCGCCGTTCGCGGCAACTGCGACAGCGAAGTGGACCAGATGCTGCTGCATTTTCCCCTTACCGCGCCATGGCAGCAGGTGCTGCTGGAACAAAGCCGCCTGTTCCTGACGCACGGGCATCTTTTTAGCCCGGATAATCTCCCGGCGCTCGCGGCTGGCGATGTCCTGGTTTACGGTCATACTCATATTCCGGTTGCTGAAAAGCGCGGTGAGATTTATCACTTCAACCCGGGATCGGTCAGCATACCGAAAGGCGGTTATCCAGCGAGCTATGGCATGCTGGATGGAAATACCCTGCGCGTTATCGCACTTAATGATCAGCAAGTTATTGCGCAGGTAGCGATTAATCCGTAAGTTACACCTCAACTGCAAACGCGCCGAAAGAGCGCTTAGAAGAGAAGGTTTCCCGATGGTGGAGCAGAGTCATTTGGCAAGTACAGAGTGGGTTGACATTGTCAGCGAAGAGAATGAAGTGATCGCGCAGGCCAGCCGCGAACAAATGCGTGCGGAGCGTCTGCGCCACCGCGCAACGTACATCGTTGTGCATGACGGTATGGGCAAAATTCTGGTCCAGCGCCGCACGGACACCAAAGATTTTCTCCCGGGTATGCTGGATGCCACCGCAGGCGGTGTTGTCCAGGCAGATGAAGTGCTGCTGGATTCCGCGCGTCGAGAAGCAGAAGAAGAGTTAGGTATCGCCGGCGTGCCGTTTGCCGAGCACGGCCAGTTCTATTTCGAAGACGAAAACTGCCGCGTCTGGGGCGGGCTGTTTAGCTGCGTCTCCCACGGGCCGTTCGCTCTGCAGGAAGAAGAGGTGAGTGAAGTCAGCTGGATGACGCCGGAAGAGATCACCGCGCGCTGCGACGAGTTCACGCCGGATTCGTTAAAAGCGCTGGCGCTGTGGATGACCCGCAACGCCAAAAACGAATCGACCAAATCAGAGAAAGAGGAAGAGGCTGAGTAATATTCAGCAACTTTCTCTCAGACACAGACTGGACGCGATGGGCTTTTGATCGCGCCAGTCACCGTCATTCAGACGCTCCAGCAACGCTTTCCCGGCTTCAATTCCAATCTTACGATGCGGCACCGCCATCGTCGTCAGCGGCGGCTGACAGACGCGGCTCACGTCGCTATCGCCAAAACCTACCACCGCCAGGTCGTCCGGCACCTTGATTCGCCTGCGCTGGCACTCGTACAGCGCCCCGCAGGCCAGCTCGTCTGAGACGCATACCAGCGCATCCAGCTCCGGCCACGCCAGCAGGAATTCAGGCAGCTGTGCCGCGCCTGTCGAGAAGCTTGGCGGCATCGCCGCGTTAATGACCCGGGTTGGCGACATATGGTGGCGAAGCATGGCTTTGTACCAGCCCTGCAGATGCTGCTGGAAAATCCACTGCTCCTGGTTGGCGCACAGCAGGCCAATATTTTGGTAGCCGCGCTTAATCACCATTTCCGTGAGTTCATACATGGCCGCTACGTTATCAATCCCGATATTCATATCAATCGGGTCGGCGCGCATGGCGCCCATCTCCATCACCGGAATGGAGGCGTTTTTCAGCCAGTGGCGAACGGTATCGGTATGTTCAACGCTGAGCAGGATAGCGGCGGCAATATTCGACGCCAGCAGCGTTTCCAGCAACTTCTCCTCCTGCTCAAGACGATGCTGGGACTCTGCCAGCATGATCTGATACCCGGCAGGCTGTAGCACCTGCTGTAGCCCGGCGAACATCTCCGAGCAGCCGGCTTCGGAGAGGTTAGGCACCACCATGGCTATCGTCCACGACGACGCCGAGGCAAGCGCGCTGGCGGCAAGATTCGGCATATAACCCAGCTCCTGCACGGCAGCTTCAATTTTTTCTCGTAGTTTATCGGAAACCTGTTCGGGCGTGCGGAGTGCACGGGACACGGTCATCGTGCCCACACCGGCAAGCTGTGCGACATCGGCGAGTGTCACTTTACCAGTACTGCGCCGTTTTCGGGTTAGAGACATACACCTTCCTGCTGACCAGACGCGTTCTTCATTTCCTTCGCTTCACGTGACAGGCAGTATACGCCTTAAATCCCTTTTTTTGCTGTGATTTAGCGCCGTGATTGCAATTTGATAGCGCTATCACATTTCTGCATGTTAAGTATTGGTAGCGCTATCTTTGTGATCGCGATCGCAGTCATCCAGCGATGTGTTGAATAAAGTTTGCTCATCTTTAGCGTGTAGCGGGAGTGAAAAGTGCTCAAAAAATGGATATATGATACAACCATCACGCTGCAGGATAGCGTGGAAAACTGGCCGCAGGCGCTGGAGCTGTGCGCGAAGCCGCTTCTGGATTTGCAGGTGATTGAGCCTGAATACGTCACGGCCATCATCCAGCAGCACCACGCGTTAGGACCCTATTATGTGCTGGCACCAGGGCTGGCGATGCCGCATGCGCGGCCGGAGGAAGGCGCCAAAGGACTGGGGTTGTCTTTATTAAAACTAAAACAGGGCGTCTCGTTTGGTGCCGGTGAGTTTGACCCTGTCGATGTGATTATTATGCTCGCGGCACCGGATAAACATAGCCATATCGAAATGATATCCGCACTCGCAGAATTATTTTCCAGCGACGAGGATATGGAGAAACTGCATCAGGCGAATACCCTGGAGGAAATTAAAACGATTATTGACCGCTTCTGATTTAATTCTTTAATCCGATTATTCACAACATTACGCGACAGCGTGATGGGGCGTGCTCTACTCAAAATAAGGGGACAACAATGAAAATCATGGCTATTTGCGGCTCCGGCCTGGGCAGCAGTTTTATGGTCGAAATGAATATTAAAAAGGTGCTTAAAAAACTGGAGATTGAGGCTGAGGTTGAACATTCCGATCTCTCCTCGGCCACGCCGGGCGCGGCCGATCTGTTCGTGATGGCAAAAGACATTGCGGCCAGCGCCAGCGTGCCGGAAAGCCAGCTGGTGGTGATTAACAACATCATCGACATCAACGAACTTGAAGCGCAGTTGCGCGCCTGGTTCGAAAGACAATAACCCTGATAAGGCGAGGTGGATATGTTTATCCTTGAAACGCTGAATTTCGTTGTTGATATTTTAAAAGTCCCTTCGGTGCTGGTCGGCTTAATTGCGCTTATTGGTCTGGTTGCGCAGAAAAAAGCGTTTTCGGACGTGGTGAAAGGGACGATTAAAACCATTCTCGGCTTTATTGTGCTGGGCGGCGGCGCTACGGTGCTGGTGGGGTCATTAAATCCTTTGGGCGGTATGTTTGAGCACGCCTTTACGATTCAGGGCATTATTCCAAACAATGAAGCGATTGTGTCAATTGCGCTGGAGAAATACGGTGCAGCGACCGCGCTGATTATGGCCTTCGGCATGGTGGCGAATATTATCGTCGCGCGCTTTACCCGCCTGAAGTACATCTTCCTGACCGGACACCACACGTTTTACATGGCGTGCATGATTGGCGTGATCCTGACGGTAGCGGGCTTTGAGGGCGTGGGCCTGGTCTTTACCGGCTCGCTGATCCTCGGCCTGATCATGGCCTTCTTCCCGGCGATTGCACAGCGCTACATGAAGCGCATTACCGGCAACGATGAGATTGCATTCGGCCACTTCGGCACGCTGGGCTACGTGCTGTCCGGCTGGATTGGCAGCAAGGTCGGCAAAGGCTCCCGCTCAACCGAAGAGATGAACCTGCCGAAGAACCTGAGCTTCCTGCGCGACAGCTCGATCTCGATCTCCCTGACCATGATGATTATCTACCTGATCATGGCGGTGAGCGCCGGACGTGAGTACGTGGAGGCCACCTTCAGCGGCGGTCAGAATTACCTGGTCTACGCCATCATCATGGCGATCACCTTCGCGGCGGGCGTGTTCATCATCCTGCAGGGCGTACGCCTGATTCTGGCGGAGATCGTTCCGGCCTTTACCGGCTTCTCGGAGAAACTGGTGCCGAACGCGCGTCCTGCGCTGGACTGCCCGGTGGTGTATCCGTATGCGCCAAACGCGGTGCTGATTGGCTTCCTGTTCAGCTTCCTCGGCGGGATTGTAGGGTTGTTCATCTGCGGTCAGTTTAGCTGGGTGCTGATCCTCCCGGGCGTCGTGCCGCACTTCTTCACCGGCGCAACGGCGGGCGTGTTCGGTAACGCCACCGGCGGACGCCGCGGGGCAATGATTGGCGCCTTTGCTAACGGCCTGTTGATCACCTTCCTGCCGGTCCTGCTGCTGCCGGTGCTGGGCGCCATTGGCTTTGCCAACACCACCTTCTCGGACGCCGACTTCGGCGCGGTCGGGATTGTCCTCGGCAACCTGGCGCGCTTCCTGTCGCCGCTTGCCATCACCGGACTGGTTGTGGCGTTGTTCGCGCTGCTGGTGGCGTACAACGTCTTCGCGAAAAACAAACCTGCGGGCGGTAACGCGCAGGAAAACACCGGAGCCAAATCATGAATGAGAAAGAGATAACCGAACTCGCGCGTCAGATCCGTCTTGAGACGCTGAAATCCCTGACGCAGCTGGGCTTTGGGCACTATGGCGGCAGTATGTCGGTGGTCGAAACCCTGGCCGTGCTGTACGGCGCGGTGATGAAAATCGACCCGGCGGATCCGGACTGGCCGGAGCGAGACTATTTTGTCCTGTCGAAAGGCCATGCGGGACCAGCGCTCTACAGCACGCTGGCGATCAAGGGCTACTTCCCGGTGGAAGAGCTGAGCACCCTGAACCAGAACGGCACGCGCCTGCCAAGCCACCCGGACCGTCTGAAAACGCGCGGCGTGGACGCCACCACCGGTTCGCTGGGGCAGGGGATCTCCATTGCCGGCGGTATGGCGCTTTCGCACAGGCTGGCGGGGCGACCGAATCGCGTCTTCTGCATCGTCGGTGACGGCGAGCTGAACGAGGGGCAGTGCTGGGAAGCCTTCCAGTTTATTGCCCACCATCGCCTGAACAACCTGACGGTGTTCGTGGACTGGAACAAACAGCAGCTCGACGGCGAGCTGGACGAGATCATCAGCGCGTTCGACCTGGAGGGGAAATTCCGCGCCTTTGGCTTTGACGTGGCGACGGTGAAGGGCGACGACATCCCGGGCCTGCTGGCGGTGACGTTGCGGGTCCCGGCTGCCGACGCGCGTCCGTTAGTCGTCATCCTCGACAGCATCAAAGGGCAGGGGGTGCCGTACCTGGAACAGCTCAGCAACTCGCACCACCTGCGGTTGACCACGGAGAGCAAAGCGGCCCTCAACGAGACGATTCGCCAACTGGAGGCTTCACATGATTAAGGTTGCACCGGCAGGAGAGAAAGACGCCGTTGAGATGCGTAAGGTCTACGCGGGCTTTGTGGCAAAGCAGATTGAGGCGGGAAGCGAGATTATCGCCCTGGAAGCGGATCTGATGAGCTCGATGGCGATGGACGGCGTGGCGCGCGATTATCCGCAGCACGTGATTAACTGCGGCATTATGGAGGCCAACGTCATCGGCACGGCGGCGGGGCTGTCGCTTACCGGGCGTAAACCGTTCGTTCATACCTTCACCGCGTTTGCCAGCCGTCGCTGCTTCGACCAGCTGTTTATGTCCCTGGACTATCAGCGCAACAACGTGAAGGTGATTGCCTCGGATGCGGGCGTGACGGCCTGCCATAACGGCGGAACACATATGTCGTTTGAGGATATGGGCATCGTACGCGGTCTGGCGCATTCGGTGGTGCTGGAGGTGACCGACGCGGTGATGTTTGAGGACGTGCTGCGCCAGCTTATCGACCTCGAAGGCTTTTACTGGGTACGCACCATCCGCAAGCAGGCACCGAGCGTGTACGCCCCGGGCTCAACCTTCACCATCGGCAAAGGTAACGTGCTGCGCGAAGGAACCGATATTACCCTGATTGCCAACGGCATCATGGTGGCGGAAGCGCTGGAGGCGGCGCGCCAGCTTGAGCAGGAGGGGGTAAGCGCGGCGGTCATCGACATGTTTACCCTGAAGCCCATCGACCGGATGCTTGTGAAAAACTACGCCGAGAAAACCGGGCGCATCGTCACCTGTGAAAACCACAGTATTCACAACGGGCTGGGATCGGCGGTGGCGGAAGTCCTGGTGGAAACCTGCCCGGTACCGATGCGGCGGGTGGGCGTCAAGGAGCGTTACGGACAGGTGGGGACGCAGGATTTCCTGCAGAAGGAGTATGGCCTGACGGCACATGACATTGTATCGGCGGCGCGAGAGCTGCTATAAATAAAAAAGGCGACCCGTTAAGTGGTCGCCTTTTTGTTGCCCGGTAAGCGCTAGCGCCACCGGGCTTTTTAACATTACTGCTGCTGCGAAGACTGGATCGCGGTCAGAGCGATGGTATAGACGATATCGTCTACCAGCGCGCCACGAGACAGGTCGTTCACAGGTTTGCGCATGCCCTGCAGCATTGGCCCGATGGAGATCAGGTCTGCTGAACGCTGCACCGCTTTATAGGTGGTGTTACCGGTGTTCAGATCCGGGAAGATGAACACGGTAGCGCGACCTGCAACCGGCGAGTTCGGCGCTTTGGATTTCGCAACGTCGGCCATCACGGCGGCGTCGTACTGCAGCGGACCGTCGATCATCAGGTCAGGGCGTTTTTCCTGCGCCAGACGGGTCGCTTCACGCACTTTCTCTACGTCGCTACCAGCACCAGAGGTACCGGTGGAGTAGGAGAGCATCGCTACGCGCGGTTCGATACCGAAGGCAATCGCGGAGTCCGCGGACTGGATAGCGATTTCTGCCAGCTGCTCTGCGGTTGGATCCGGGTTGATCGCGCAGTCGCCGTAAACGTAAACCTGTTCAGGCAGCAGCATGAAGAACACGGAAGAAACCAGAGAGCTGCCCGGTGCAGTTTTGATCAGCTGCAGCGGTGGGCGGATGGTGTTCGCCGTGGTGTGAACCGCACCGGAAACCAGACCGTCAACTTCGTCCTGCTCCAGCATCAGCGTGCCCAGCACCACGTTGTCTTCCAGCTGTTCGCGCGCAACGGCTTCGGTCATGCCCTTGCTCTTACGCAGCTCAACCAGACGGGCAACGTAGCTCTCGCGAACCACTTCAGGGTCAACGATTTCGATGCCAGCGCCCAGCTCAACGCCCTGAGACGCCGCAACGCGGGTGATCTCATCCGGGTTACCCAGCAGAACGCAGGTCGCGATGCCGCGCTCTGCACAGATAGCAGCTGCTTTAACGGTACGTGGTTCGTCGCCTTCTGGCAGAACAACGCGTTTGCCCGCTTTACGCGCCAGCTCGGTCAGCTGATAACGGAATGCTGGAGGAGACAGGCGGCGGCTGCGCTCGGAGGTTGCAGTCAGGGACTCGATCCAGTCTGCGTTGATGTAGCCCGCTACGTATTCCTGAACTTTCTCGATACGCTCGTGGTCATCAACCGGCACTTCAAGGTTGAAGCTCTGCAGGCTCAGGGAGGTCTGCCAGGTGTTGGTGTTCACCATGAAGACCGGCAGGCCGGTAGCAAACGCGCGTTCGCACAGCTTGCTGACGCGTGGGTCCATCTCGTAGGCACCGGTCAGCAGGATCGCACCGATTTCCACGCCGTTCATTGCGGCCAGGCAGGCTGCAACCAGAACGTCAGGACGGTCTGCGGAGGTCACCAGCAGGGAACCAGCGCGGAAGTGTTCCAGCATGTGCGGAATGCTGCGTGCACAGAAGGTTACGGACTTCACGCGGCGGGTGTTGATGTCGCCTTCGTTAACGATGGTGGCGTTCAGGTGACGCGCCATATCGATTGCACGGGTGGCAATCAGATCGAAGCTCCATGGCACCGCGCCCAGAACCGGAAGCGGGCTGGATTCCTGCAGCTTAGCCGGGTCAACTTTGATGACTTTCGCTTTGGAAGAGTCATCGAAGATCTCGGACAGGTCAGGGCGAGTACGGCCCTGCTCATCCACCGGTGCGTTCAGCTTGTTCACGATCACGCCGGTGATGTTGGTGTTTTTCGCGCCGCCGAAGCTGCTGCGCGTCAGTTCGATACGCTCGTTCAGCTGCTCTGGGGTGTCGGTGCCCTGAGACATCACGAAAACGATCTCTGCGTTCAGGGTTTTCGCGATTTCAAAGTTCAGAGACTGGGCAAACTGGTGTTTGCGCGTCGGGACCAGACCTTCAACCAGCACCACTTCCGCGTCTTGCGCGTTAGCATGGTAGTTGGCGATGATCTCTTCCATCAGCACGTCTTTCTGGTTGCTGGACAGCAGAGATTCAACGTGGCTCATCTTCAGCGGTTCAGCCGCTGGCAGATTGGAGTTCTTGCGAACGATGGTGGTGGTCTGGTCTGGCGCATCGCCACCGGCACGTGGCTGGGCAATTGGCTTAAAGACGCTCAGACGAACGCCTTTGCGTTCCATAGCACGGATAACGCCAAGGCTGACGCTGGTCAGGCCGACGCTGGTTCCGGTAGGGATCAGCATAATAGTACGGGACACGGTTTATCCTCTTTCGTTACCGCCGCAATTGGGCGGGTTACAAAACAGCACCGCCAGCATTGCTGGCGGTGTGGAATCAGGCAGTCAGGCGGTGCGCGTCTTGCGCAATGACCAGTTCTTCGTTAGTTGGGATAACGAGAGCAGGGCGGGTGCCTTCTTTGTTGATGAAGCCAGACTTGCCGAAGCGGGCAGCCAGGTTACGCTCGTGATCAACGTCGAAGCCCAGAACGCCCAGTTTGCCCAGGGACAGTTCACGAACCATTGCCGCGTTCTCACCGATACCACCGGTGAAGATAACCGCGTCCAGACGGCCTTCCATCAGCGCAGTGTAAGAGCCGATGTACTTCGCCAGACGGTGGCAGTAAACGTCCATTGCACGTTTAGCGTCTTCTTTCTCTGCGTAGTTGTCTTCAACGTAACGGCAGTCGCTGGTGACTTCGGTCAGACCCAGCAGGCCAGACTCTTTAGTCAGCATTTTGTTGATCTGGTCAACGCTCATGCCCAGGGTGTCGTGCAGGTGGAAGATGATCGCCGGGTCGATGTCACCGGAACGAGTACCCATCACCAGACCTTCCAGCGGGGTCAGACCCATGGAAGTATCAACACATTTACCGTTGCGGATAGCGGAAACAGAACCACCGTTGCCCAGGTGGCAGGTGATGATGTTCAGTTCTTCAACCGGCTTGTTCAGAACTTTTGCGGCTTCCTGAGTCACATAGAAGTGGCTGGTGCCGTGCGCGCCGTAGCGACGTACGCCGTGTTCTTTGTACAGGCTGTATGGCAGGGCATAGAGGTAAGACTCTTCCGGCATGGTCTGATGGAACGCGGTGTCGAATACGGCCACGTTTTTGTCTTTCAGATTCGGGAAGGATTTCAGCGCTTCAGCGATACCGATCAGGTGAGCCGGGTTGTGCAGCGGTGCGAAGGACGCAGAGTCCTTGATGCCCTGGATCACAGATTCGTCGATGACGACGGAGCTGGTGTATTTTTCGCCGCCGTGGACGATACGGTGACCAATCGCAGTCAGCTGAGCAGACAGTTCTGGTTTTTGTGCCAGAATAGTGTTAACGATAAAGTTCAGCGCTTCACTGTGAGCGGCTCCTGCACCTAAAGCCGCTTCTTGTTTGCTGCCGTCCATCTTCCACTTGATACGTGCTTCAGGCAGATGGAAACATTCGGCCAAACCAGAGAGGTATTCGTCACCGTTGAGCGCATCGATGATGGCGAATTTCAGTGAGGAGCTACCGCAGTTCAGAACCAGTACTAACTTACTCGACATGGAAGTACCTATTATTGATACGTGGCTAAAAAAACGTCAGTGAGTCTAACAGCGTAACGCATGATGACGCAGACATTTATGATTAACATCATGCCAAACGAACATTGTGGCATGATGGAAGAAATAACTATGATTTTATGCCATTTTGCACAATTTTCAGCCAATGGCATAATATGCAATAATTTGACGAGTTAATGATTCTCGTCTAAGGCCCTATCAGGCTGGCACAGGATACCCGATACGGGGTAGAGATGACAAAATATTTTGAACGTTGTCATAGCTTGTTGTGGTTTTGCACGAAAATTTTAATTTTTATATGTGAAGTTGAGGTACAGCCATGTCGACACCAGAGAACCCGTCCGTAAATTTCTTTAGTCTGTTTCGTCGGGGACAGCATTACGCAAAGACGTGGCCGATGGAAAAGCGCCTTGCGCCGATGTTCATTGAGAATCGCACCATTCGCGCCACGCGCTATGCGATTCGCTTTATGCCGCCAGTCGCTGTCTTTACGCTGTGCTGGCAGATTGCGTTGGGCGGCCAGCTTGGCCCTGCCGTCGCGACGGCGCTCTTCGCATTAAGCCTGCCGATGCAGGGCCTGTGGTGGTTAGGTAAACGCTCCATCACGCCACTTCCCCCATCTATTTTACACTGGTTTTATGAAGTGCGCGGAAAACTGGAGGAGGCCGGGCAGGCGCTAGCCCCGGTTGAAGGCAAGCCGGACTACCAGGCGCTGGCGGACACGTTAAAGCGCGCTTTTAAGCAACTGGATAAAACATTCCTCGATGACTTGTGATTGATCATCGAAACGACGACGAAAAGAAGGCACAGTAACAATCAGTTACCGTGTCTTTTTTTTAAAGTGCAATGCGCTACAGGAGTCGAAAGATGGAAATGACCCATGCTCAACGTCTGATTTTGTCTAACCAGTACAAGATGATGACTATGCTTGATCCCGATAACGCTGCGCGCTACAGCCGCCTGCAAACCATCGTCGAACGCGGTTTTGGTTTGCAAATGCGCGAACTGGACCGCGAGTTTGGCGAGCTGAAAGAAGAAACCTGTCGCATCGTGATCGACATTATGGAGATGTATCACGCTCTGCACGTCTCCTGGACGAATCTCAAAGATCAGCAGTCCATTGACGAGCGCCGCGTGACTTTCTTAGGCTTTGATGCCGCAACGGAAGCGCGTTATCTGAGCTATGTTCGCTTTATGGTGAATACAGAAGGGCGTTATACCCACTTTGACGCGGGCACCCACGGCTTCAACGCGCAGACCCCAATGTGGGAAAAATATCAGCGTATGCTAAGCGCGTGGCACGCCTGCCCGCGTCAGTACCATTTAAGCAGCAACGAAATTCAACAAATCATTAATGCCTGACGGAGGTGCGTGTGCAGTGTAGAGGTTTTCTGTTTGATCTGGACGGTACGCTGGTGGATTCGCTGCCGGTTGTGGAGCGTTCGTGGTGCCATTGGGCTGACCGACATGGCATCGGCCATCAGGACGTGCTGAATTTTATCCATGGCAAACAGGCCATCACCTCGCTACGGCACTTCCTGGCCGGACGCTCTGAGGACGAAATTCAGGCGGAGTTCAAATACCTGGAACATATTGAAGCCACGGATACGGACGGCATTACTGCGTTACCGGGCGCGCGCGAACTGCTTGAGCATCTGAACGAGGCGCAGATCCCGTGGGCTATCGTCACCTCAGGCTCCATTCCCGTCGCCCACGCCCGTCATAAGGCGGCAGGTTTACCGAAGCCGGAAGTGTTTATCACTGCGGAGCGCGTAAAGCGCGGTAAACCGGAGCCCGACGCGTTTTTACTGGGCGCTGAACTGCTGGGCCTCGCGCCCACAGAGTGCGTGGTGGTGGAAGATGCGGCCGCTGGTGTACTGGCCGGGCTGAACGCCGGAAGCCACGTTATCGCCGTTAACGTTCCGGCGGGATCTCCCCGTCTGGAGGAGGCAGACTTTGTGCTGGATTCACTGACGGCGCTGGCCGTATCGAAAGCCTCTGACGGGGTTGTAACCGTCTCGCTAAAAATGTAATCACATGATATAGCCCCACATTGCTGGGGCTTTTTTATGGCAAAATTCCTCATCCCCCACTGACAAGGACATGTTGTGAACGGTGAACTGATTTGGGTCCTGAGCCTGCTTTTAATCGCCATCCTTCTTTTTGCAACGGGCAAGGTGCGCATGGACGCCGTCGCCTTGTTTGTCATCGTCGCGTTTGTGCTGAGCGGTACGCTCACGCTGCCGGAAGCCTTCTCCGGGTTTAGCGATCCCAACGTTATCCTGATTGCCGCCCTGTTTATTATCGGTGATGGGCTGGTGCGTACCGGCGTGGCAACCATCATGGGGTCGTGGCTGGTCAAGGTGGCGGGCAGCAGCGAAACCAAAATGCTGATCTACCTGATGGTGACCGTCGCCGGGCTGGGGGCGTTTATGAGCTCAACGGGCGTGGTCGCCATCTTTATTCCGGTGGTGCTGAGCGTCTCCATGCGGATGCAGATCTCGCCGTCGCGCCTGATGATGCCCCTGAGTTTTGCCGGTTTGATCAGCGGAATGATGACGCTGGTGGCAACGCCGCCGAACCTGGTCGTCAACAGCGAGCTTATCCGGGAAGGATTTCAGGGCTTCAGTTTTTTCAGCGTCACCCCGCTTGGGCTGGTCATTCTGGTGTTGGGCGTGGTCTACATGCTGCTGACCCGGTTTGCCCTGAAAGGTGAAAAACAGGACAAAAATAAAGAAGGGTGGAAGCGACGCACCTTCCGCGATCTGATTAAAGAGTACCGTCTCACCGGGCGCGCGCGCCGTCTGGCTATTCGCCCCGGCTCGCCGATGGTGGGACAGCGTCTTGACGACCTGAAGCTGCGTGAGCGCTATGGCGCGAACGTGATCGGCGTGGAGCGCTGGCGTCGTTTTCGCCGGGTGATCGTCAACGTCAACGGGGTGTCGGAATTCCGCGCGCGGGACGTCCTGCTGATTGATATGTCCACCGCGGACGTGGATCTGCGCGAGTTTTGCAGCGAACAGCTGCTGGAACCGATGGTGCTGCGCGGGGAGTATTTCTCCGATCAGGCGCTGGATGTCGGCATGGCCGAAGTATCGCTGATCCCGGAATCGGAACTGCTGGGCAAAACCGTGCGGGAAATGGGATTCCGAACCCGCTATGGCCTGAATGTCGTGGGGCTGAAGCGCGATGGCGTGGCGATGGAAGGGGCGGTGGTGGATGAGCCGATCCTGCTGGGCGATATCTTCCTGGTTGTCGGTAACTGGAAGCTGATAAGCCAGCTCGGGCAAAAAGGGCGCGATTTTGTGGTACTCAACATGCCTGTCGAGGAGAGCGACGCCTCCCCGGCGCACAGCCAGGCGCCCCACGCGATTTTTTGTCTGGTGCTGATGGTGGCGCTGATGCTGACCGATGAAATCCCCAATCCGGTCGCGGCAATCATCGCCTGCCTGTTGATGGGGAAATTCCGCTGCATTGACGCCGAAAGCGCCTATAAAGCCATTCACTGGCCGAGCATTATCCTCATTGTCGGGATGATGCCCTTCGCCCTGGCGCTGCAAAAAACCGGCGGGGTGGATCTGATTGTTAAAGGCTTAATGGACGTTGGCGGCGGGTATGGGCCGTACATGATGCTGGTCTGTCTGTTTATCATGTGCGCCACCATCGGTCTGTTTATCTCCAACACCGCGACGGCGGTACTGATGGCGCCGATTGCGCTGGCGATGGCCAAATCCATGGGCGTGTCGCCGTATCCCTTTGCGATGATGGTCGCAATGGCGGCCTCCGCGGCGTTTATGACGCCAGTTTCTTCACCGGTGAATACGCTGGTGCTGGGGCCCGGGAATTATAGGTTCAGTGATTTCGTGAAGCTGGGCGTGCCGTTCACCGTGCTGGTGATGGTGGTGTGCGTGGTATTGATACCGGTTCTGTTCCCGTTCTGATAATTTTGCCGGGTGGCGACTGCGCCTTACCCGGCCAACAACCCGTAGGCCCTGCAAGCGCAGCGCTGTGGGGCAAACAGATTACAACGGTGAATCCTGGCTGATCTCATCCAGAGACAGATGGAAGCTCGGCACAAACACCTGCATAAAATAGTCCATCTCTTCGCTGCGGCGGGATTCCAGCGTTTTTTCCAGACGCGTTTTCGCCAGTAAAAATTCGTTATTCCCTGCAGACAGCTCTTCCAGGCACTTCAGGTAGGCGCAGAGCGCGTCGGCCTGTTTGACCAGCGACTTTTCATCTTCCGTGTACTGATGCTCATCGATGAGCGGCTCAAAGATGTCGCGCAACTCGTCCGGCACCATGTCAATCAGCTTCTGCTGGGCAATCTTTTCGATGGCCTTGTATTCCTGCGCAATCTGCGAGTTGAAATATTTCACCGGCGTGGGCAGGTCGCCGGTCAGCACTTCTGACGCATCGTGGTACATCGCCAGCAGGGCAATGCGCTCTGGATTGACCTGACCGTTGAATTTACGGTTTTTAATAGCGGCCAGCGCGTGAGCGACCATCGCAACCTGCAGACTGTGCTCTGAGACATTTTCCGTGCGGACATTGCGCATCAGCGGCCAGCGGTTGATGAGTTTCAGGCGGGAGAGGTGGGCAAAGAAATGACTCTGACTCATAGGTTACCTTTTGTCTTCACTGCGACAGGCGTTCATTGTGCGGGGAGGGGAGGGAAGATGCAAATCAGGCTACCGAAGTAGCCTGATTTTAAGATTACTGATGGTATCCGGAGAGGAAGCGCCCGAAGCGGCTGATGGCCATTTCGAGATCATCTTCGCGCGGCAGCGTCACGATACGCACGTGATCCGGCCACGGCCAGTTAAACGCCGTACCCTGAACCAGCAGCACTTTTTCCTGCAGCAGGAAATCGAGCACCATTTTCTGGTCGTCGTGAATATTAAAGCGTTTCGCGTCAATTTTCGGGAACATATAGAGCGCGCCATTCGGCTTCACGCAGGAAACGCCCGGGATATCGTTGATCAGCTCCCACGCGCGGTTGCGCTGTTCATACAGGCGACCACCGGGAACGATGAACTCGCTAATGCTCTGATAGCCGCCGAGCGCCGTCTGGATCGCGTGCTGCGCCGGAACGTTGGCACATAAACGCATGGAAGCCAGCATCTCCAGCCCTTCAATATAGCCTTTGGCGTGCTTTTTCGGACCGTTCAGTACCATCCAGCCCTGGCGGAAACCGGCCACGCGGTAGGTTTTAGACAGGCCGTTAAAGGTGACGGTCAGCAGGTCCGGAGCCAGCGCAGCGATTGAGTGGTGCTGTGCCGCGTCGTACAGGATCTTGTCGTAGATTTCGTCGGCAAAGATGATCAGGTTGTGCTGGCGGGCGAGCTCGACGATCTCCATCAGCAGCTCTTTTGAGTATACTGCGCCCGTTGGGTTGTTCGGGTTAATGATCACGATGCCGCGCGTGCGGGGCGTAATTTTCGCGCGAATATCATCGAGGTCCGGGAACCAGTCGGAGGACTCGTCGCACAGATAGTGCACGGCTTTACCGCTCGACAGTGATACGGCAGCCGTCCACAGCGGATAGTCCGGCGCGGGCACCAGCATTTCGTCCCCGCTGTTCAGCAGCGCCTGCATCGCCTGCACGATCAGTTCGGAAACGCCGTTGCCGATATAGATATCTTCAACGGTAACATCACGCATACCGCGTGCCTGGTAGTGCTGCATGATGGCTTTACGTGCGGAGTAAAGTCCTTTTGAATCGCAATAGCCTTGTGCAGTAGGAAGGTTGCGGATCACATCAACCAGAATTTCATCCGGCGCTTCAAAACCAAATGGCGCAGGGTTACCAATGTTGAGTTTCAGAACCTTGTTGCCTTCCTCTTCAAGGCGTTTTGCCTCTTTCAGAACCGGGCCGCGGATGTCATAACAGACGTTATCTAGCTTGCTGGATTTTTCGATAGGGGACATGAACCTTTAACCTTTTCGCTATTATTGCCACTCCCTGCCGTGGAAGTCAGCACGGAATAATGTACTCCCCCCTCGCTTCGTTTTGAAGGGTGTGCAGTAGAAGATTTTGTGCCGGGAGCAAAATTTTGATAAATCTTTTTCGCTGTGCGTTAGCTTTTTTACTGTCTTAAAGTTGTGCGCATAGCACGATGATAGGTTAAACGTGCTATTCATTTGTCAAAATTCTGTATATTGTGCTGGGAAAAATAAGTGGTGAACCTGACAAGGGTAGCAATCACCCTGCGTGACTTTTCGTAAAACCTGAATGCTTGATACATGTTCCTGTAAAAGCATAATGTGGCTAAAAGTTACTCATGTGAAATTAATGTTAAGTGCCATTAATGAATGGTCTTAATCTAAATTAAAATTTATTTATTATTAACCTATAAAATGCAACTTTAGTTAATTTTAATAAAATTAGTTTAGAAGCTTAACATTCTTCTTTAATCCTCAATATTGCAATAAGACTTATAAATAAAGTGGATTTGGGTTAAGATGTCTTTCAGGAAAGCAGAGGACAGATGCAAGAATTTTGTATATCTGGCACTGACTTTTCGAATTAATTGATTGTTATTGTTGGAGTTATCTCTGGCTGGAATGTGTCGCACATCTCCTGCTACGTTGACAGCGCTGCGATAAAGATGGCAGAAAAGGTGTTATACCTTTAATGTAATTTACATAAACCTGCGAACATCTAAATATCCTGAACGTTTAAGAGAATAAAAATAACGTCATGAAACGTGCTTTCTGACTGTTGATATAAAGCAGCACAATAACTATCTGTCAGGCAGTCTGCCGGGCCGGGATGCGAGGGAAAACCTTCAGAGGGAATTGCTTAACTGTTACACACAGCTTCAACCCGGGCAGCTCCGCACGAGCAACCTGAAAGTGAATAGATATGATAAATGCAAATCGTCCGATAATGAATCTCGACCTCGATCTGCTGAGAACGTTTGTTGCGGTCGCCGATCTCAACACTTTTGCAGCAGCTGCTGCCGCCGTTTGCCGAACTCAGTCCGCCGTTAGCCAGCAAATGCAGCGGCTGGAGCAGCTGGTCGGTAAAGAGCTTTTTGCACGTCACGGACGTAATAAGCTCTTAACGGAACACGGTATTCAGCTACTGGGTTATGCCAGGAAAATTCTTCGCTTTAATGATGAAGCATGTATGTCATTAATGTTTAGCAACCTTCAAGGAGTGCTAACGTTAGGCGCATCTGATGAGTCAGCGGATACTATATTGCCGTTTCTTCTCAATCGTATTAGTTCGGTTTATCCGAAGCTTGCGCTTGACGTTAGCGTAAAACGTAATGCCTTTATGGTTGAGATGTTAAATGAGCATAAAGTCGACCTGGTGGTGACGACGCATCGTCCCGGGCAGTTTGATTGCCTGACGCTGCGCACATCGCCTACGCACTGGTATTGTGCAGCCGAGTATGTGCTGCAAAAAGGGGAGCCGGTTCCGCTGGTCTTGCTTGATGACCCGAGCCCGTTCCGCGATATGGTGCTCACGGCGCTGAATGAGGCCAACATTCCGTGGCGTCTGGCGTATGTGGCTTCCACGCTGCCAGCGGTTCGTGCCGCCGTGAAGGCCGGTCTGGGCGTAACGGCCCGTCCGGTAGAGATGATGAGCCCCGATCTGCGCGTCCTGGGGAAATCCGATGGTCTTCCTGCGCTGCCGGATACGGAGTATCTGCTCTGCCACAATTCGTCCAGCCATAACGAGTTGGCAAAAGTGGTGTTCGAGGCGATGGAAAATTACCATAACCCGTGGCAGTTCGAGCGCGTTACCTCCGAGGGGGGGGATGATTCCCTGATCGTCGAAGGGGATTTTGAGTGATCGATAGCTCAATATTCTGGTAACAAAATGTAAGTGTAAAAAACAGCCACTCGTGTGATTTTCACATGCAGTGGCTTTTTTTACGCAATAATACCCGCTTATGGCGCAAGGGTTTTCAGGATACTCTCTTATTTATCAATAAGCTGAATACTTTTGCTTAAAACTTGTCCGTTTTCCGTTCTAACTTCGCCCATATCCCTCTCATGTTAAAAAAACAGGAAATATGTTGCCGTTTTCCATGTTGAATTAACAAAAGCGTGTCGCAGATCAAGAAAATACTCCTATTTGGGGGGAGGAATCGTTGGCAAATCCTGTCAAAATAGGAGGGTTATTTTTTTTACTTCCGAAACGGACACGATTCAACAACATACATTTGACGGAAAGTCATGCACCCACCAGGGTTAAAGGGCACCAAATGTTAATGAGAATCGCTCGATGTAATTTAATGTGAAGAAACCTTTGTTAAAGTTGACAATAGGTTATAGAAAGGAGTAAAAAACCCCATCATTTTGCTGTCTACGTCTCATTTCTGACAGTTAGTGTAAGGTTATTTGTTCCTCCCCATGAATCGATGTGATGCCCATCTGCCAGCAAGAGCAGTGTCGTTGGTATCACTTTTGATGAGTAAGCAATGAGTATGTCAACATCCACAGAAGTCATCGCTCATCACTGGGCATTCGCAATCTTTCTTATTGTAGCCATTGGCCTGTGCTGCCTGATGTTAGTCGGCGGCTGGTTCCTGGGCGGTCGCGCCCGTGCAAGGCACAAAAACACACCTTTCGAATCAGGTATTGATTCAGTAGGTTCCGCTCGCTTACGCCTGTCTGCCAAGTTCTATCTGGTAGCCATGTTCTTCGTCATCTTCGACGTGGAAGCGCTTTACCTTTTCGCATGGTCAACGTCCATCCGCGAAAGTGGTTGGGTGGGCTTTGTCGAGGCCGCAATTTTCATTTTAGTGCTACTGGCCGGTCTGGTTTATCTGGTGCGTATTGGCGCGCTTGACTGGACGCCTGCGCGTTCACGTCGTGAACACATCAACCCGGAAAACAGTATCTCTAATCGTCAGCAGTAACAGCGAGGCAATAAGATGGATTATACGCTCACCCGCATAGATCCTAACGGTGAGAATGACCGTTACCCCCTGCAAAAACAGGAGATCGTAACCGACCCCCTGGAGCAAGAAGTCAATAAAAGCGTGTACATGGGCAAGCTCGAACATGCCATGCACGATATGGTCAACTGGGGTCGTAAGAACTCCATCTGGCCTTACAACTTTGGCCTTTCTTGCTGCTACGTTGAAATGGTGACGTCATTCACTGCGGTGCATGACGTTGCGCGTTTTGGGGCCGAGGTACTCCGTGCTTCCCCGCGTCAGGCTGACCTGATGGTGGTTGCCGGTACGTGCTTTACCAAGATGGCACCTGTTATTCAGCGTCTTTATGACCAGATGCTGGAGCCAAAATGGGTTATCTCCATGGGCGCATGTGCAAACTCTGGCGGTATGTACGACATTTATTCCGTCGTGCAGGGCGTAGATAAATTTATCCCAGTGGATGTGTACATCCCGGGTTGTCCGCCACGTCCGGAAGCCTACATGCAGGCGCTGATGCTGCTGCAGGAATCAATCGGTAAAGAACGTCGCCCACTGTCGTGGGTTGTTGGCGATCAGGGTGTGTATCGCGCGAACATGCAGTCTGAGCGCGAGCGTAAACGTGGTGAACGTATTGCCGTCACCAACCTGCGTACGCCTGACGAAATTTAATTTGCGCCTGTAGGCCTGGAGAACACCTTCGCATATCACTACTCAAATAGCGCGAAGCCAGGCTCAACAGTCACCACGGACCATTTGCAATGGTGAACAATATGACCGACTTAACCGCGCAAGAAGCCGCCTGGCAGACCCGGGATCATCTGGATGACCCAGTCATTGGCGAACTGCGCAACCGTTTTGGGCCGGATGCCTTTACTGTTCAGGCTACCCGCACCGGGGTACCCGTTGTTTGGGTGAAGCGTGAGCAATTGCTGGAAGTTGTCGATTTCCTCAAGAAATTGCCAAAACCGTACGTCATGCTGTTTGACTTACACGGCATGGATGAACGTCTGCGTACCCACCGCCAGGGTCTCCCTGCAGCGGATTTTTCCGTTTTCTACCACCTGATCTCAATAGACCGTAATACGGATATCATGCTCAAGGTGGCATTGTCTGAAAACGACATGCATCTGCCGACAATCACCAAACTTTTCCCGAACGCGAACTGGTATGAGCGTGAAACCTGGGAAATGTTCGGCATGACCTTCGACGGCCACCCGCATCTGACGCGCATCATGATGCCGCAGACCTGGACCGGCCACCCGCTGCGTAAAGACTACCCGGCACGTGCAACCGAATTCGATCCGTTTGAGCTGACCAAAGCCAAACAGGATCTGGAAATGGAAGCGCTGACCTTCAAACCGGAAGACTGGGGCATGAAGCGCGGTACCGACAACGAGGACTTCATGTTCCTCAACCTCGGTCCAAACCACCCGTCTGCGCACGGTGCATTCCGTATTATTCTTCAGCTTGATGGCGAAGAGATTGTCGACTGCGTTCCGGACATCGGCTACCACCACCGTGGTGCTGAGAAGATGGGCGAGCGTCAGTCCTGGCACAGCTACATTCCGTATACCGACCGTATCGAGTACCTCGGCGGCTGCGTCAACGAAATGCCATACGTGCTGGCCGTTGAGAAACTGGCGGGTATCGTTACGCCGGATCGCGTTAACGTGATTCGCGTTATGCTGTCAGAACTGTTCCGTATCAACAGCCACCTGCTGTACATCTCCACGTTCATTCAGGACGTCGGCGCGATGACCCCGGTCTTCTTCGCCTTTACCGACCGTCAGAAAATTTACGATCTGGTCGAAGCGATTACCGGCTTCCGTATGCACCCGGCCTGGTTCCGTATCGGCGGCGTGGCACACGATCTGCCGCGCGGCTGGGACCGTCTGCTGCGTGAGTTCCTCGACTGGATGCCAAAACGTCTGGCGTCATACGAGAAAGCCGCGCTGCGTAACACCATCCTGAAAGGCCGTTCCCAGGGCGTTGCTGCCTACGGCGCGAAAGAAGCGCTGGAGTGGGGTACGACAGGTGCAGGTCTGCGTGCGACCGGTATTGATTTCGACGTGCGTAAAGCGCGCCCTTACTCTGGCTACGAGAACTTCGACTTTGAAGTCCCGGTGGGCGGCGGTGTTTCCGACTGCTACACCCGCGTGATGCTGAAAGTGGAAGAACTGCGCCAGAGTCTGCGCATCCTTGAGCAGTGCCTCAACAACATGCCGGAAGGCCCGTTCAAGGCGGATCACCCGCTGACGACGCCGCCACCGAAAGAGCGCACGCTGCAACATATCGAAACCCTGATCACCCACTTCCTGCAGGTTTCATGGGGTCCGGTCATGCCGGCGCAAGAATCCTTCCAGATGATTGAAGCGACCAAGGGTATTAACAGTTACTACCTGACCAGTGACGGCAGCACCATGAGCTACCGTACCCGCGTACGTACGCCGAGCTTTGCGCACCTGCAGCAGATCCCGTCCGCCATCCGCGGCAGTCTGGTCTCCGACCTGATTGTGTATCTGGGTAGTATCGATTTTGTTATGTCAGATGTGGACCGCTAATTATGCACGAGAATCAACAACCACAAACCGAGGCTTTTGAGCTGAGTGAAGCAGAACGTGCCGCCATTGAGCACGAGATGCACCACTACGAAGACCCGCGTGCGGCGTCCATTGAAGCGCTGAAAATCGTACAGAAACAGCGTGGTTGGGTGCCGGATGGGGCGATCTATGAGATCGCGAAAGTGCTGGGTATTCCGGCAAGTGACGTAGAGGGCGTAGCCACGTTCTACAGCCAGATCTTCCGTCAGCCGGTAGGCCGCCATGTGATCCGCTACTGTGACAGCGTTGTCTGCCACATCACCGGTTATCAGGGCATTCAGGCTGCGATTGAGAAAAAGCTCAATATCAAGCCGGGCCAGACCACGTTCGATGGACGCTTTACCCTGCTGCCAACCTGCTGCCTGGGTAACTGCGACAAGGGGCCGACCATGATGATTGATGAGGACACTCACAGCCATCTGACGCCGGAAGCGATTCCTGACCTGCTGGAGCAGTACAAATGAAAACTGTAATTCGTACTGCTGAGACGCATCCGCTGACCTGGCGTCTGCGCGATGACAAACAGCCGGTATGGCTCGATGAATACCAGAGCAAAAACGGCTATGCCGGCGCGCGTAAAGCCCTTGGCGGCATGGCGCCGGACGACATCGTTAACGCGGTGAAAGACTCCGGCCTGAAAGGGCGCGGCGGTGCGGGCTTCTCCACCGGTCTGAAGTGGAGCCTGATGCCGAAAGACGAATCCATGAACATCCGTTACCTGCTGTGTAACGCCGATGAAATGGAGCCGGGCACCTATAAAGACCGCCTGCTGATGGAACAACTGCCGCACCTGCTGGTGGAAGGCATGCTGATCTCCGCGTTTGCGCTGAAAGCCTACCGTGGCTACATCTTCCTGCGCGGTGAGTACATCGAAGCGGCGGAAAACCTGCGTCGCGCGATTGCTGAAGCCACCGAAGCGGGCCTGCTGGGTAAAAACATTCTGGGTACCGGCTTTGACTTTGAACTGTTCGTGCACACCGGCGCAGGACGTTATATCTGCGGTGAAGAAACCGCGCTGATTAACTCCCTGGAAGGCCGCCGCGCGAACCCGCGTTCCAAGCCACCGTTCCCGGCAAGCTCCGGCGTATGGGGTAAACCGACCTGCGTAAACAACGTTGAAACCCTGTGTAACGTTCCGGCTATCCTCGCCAACGGCGTGGAGTGGTATCAGGGCATCTCCTCAAGCAAAGATGCTGGTACCAAGCTGATGGGCTTCTCTGGTCGCGTTAAAAATCCTGGCGTCTGGGAACTGCCGTTCGGTACCACCGCACGTGAAATTCTTGAGGACTACGCTGGCGGCATGCGCGATGGCCTGAAATTCAAAGCCTGGCAGCCGGGTGGGGCAGGGACAGACTTCCTGACCGAAGCCCACCTTGATCTGCCAATGGAATTCGAAAGCATTGGTAAAGCAGGCAGCCGTCTGGGTACGGCGCTGGCGATGGCCGTCGACCACGAGATCGGCATGGTCTCGCTGGTGCGTAATCTGGAAGAGTTCTTCGCCCGCGAGTCCTGCGGCTGGTGTACACCGTGCCGTGATGGTCTGCCGTGGAGCGTGAAGATCCTGCGTGCAATCGAACGTGGCGAAGGCCAGCCAGGGGATATCGAGACGCTTGAGCAGCTGTGTCGATTCTTAGGCCCGGGTAAAACCTTCTGTGCCCACGCACCGGGTGCCGTCGAACCTCTGCAGAGCGCGATCAAATATTTCCGCGACGAGTTCGAAGCAGGTATCAAGCAGCCGTTCAGTAATACCCATGCGATTAATGGGATTCAGCCGAACCTGCTTAAAGCGCGCTGGTAACGACAAGAATTTTGATTAACGCTCGGTTTCGACCGAGCCAACTGGAAGCATGCTAATGGCTACGATTCATGTAGACGGCAAAGAATACGAAGTCAACGGGGCGGACAACCTGCTGGAAGCTTGTCTGTCTCTTGGCCTCGATATTCCGTACTTTTGCTGGCATCCGGCGCTGGGCAGCGTCGGTGCTTGCCGCCAGTGTGCGGTGAAGCAATATCAAAACGCGGAAGACACGCGTGGTCGCCTGGTGATGTCCTGTATGACGCCAGCCACCGAAGGCACTTTTATTTCGATTGATGACGAAGAAGCCAAACAGTTCCGCGAAAGCGTTGTGGAATGGTTGATGACCAACCACCCGCACGACTGTCCGGTCTGTGAAGAGGGCGGTAACTGCCACCTTCAGGATATGACCGTGATGACCGGCCACAGCTTCCGTCGCTATCGCTTTACCAAGCGTACCCACCGTAACCAGGACCTGGGGCCGTTCATCTCTCACGAAATGAACCGCTGCATCGCCTGCTACCGCTGCGTGCGTTACTACAAAGACTACGCAGACGGTCAGGATCTGGGCGTATATGGCGCGCACGATAACGTCTACTTCGGTCGTCCGGAAGACGGTACGCTGGAAAGCGAATTCTCTGGTAACCTGGTAGAAATCTGCCCGACCGGCGTATTCACCGATAAAACTCACTCCGAGCGTTACAACCGTAAATGGGACATGCAGTTTGCGCCAAGCATCTGCCAGCAGTGTTCCCTCGGTTGTAACACCAGCCCGGGTGAGCGTTACGGCGAGCTGCGTCGTATCGAAAACCGTTACAACGGCACCGTTAACCACTACTTCCTCTGCGACCGCGGTCGTTTCGGCTATGGCTATGTGAACCTGAAAGACCGTCCGCGTCAGCCGGTTCAGCGCCGTGGCGACGACTTCATTACCCTGAACGCTGAGCAGGCGATGCAGGGCGCGGCAGATATTCTGCGTCAGTCGAAGAAAGTGATCGGTATCGGCTCCCCGCGCGCCAGCATCGAAAGCAACTTCGCGCTGCGCGAGCTGGTTGGAGCGGAAAACTTCTATACCGGTATCGCTCAGGGCGAGCAGGAACGTCTGCAGCTGGTACTGAAAGTGCTGCGTGAAGGCGGTATTCATACCCCTGCGCTGCGCGAAATCGAATCTTATGATGCGGTCCTGGTGCTGGGTGAAGACCTGACGCAGACGGGCGCACGCGCGGCTCTGGCGGTTCGTCAGGCGGTGAAGGGTAAAGCACGTGAAATGGCAGCGGCGCAGAAAGTGGCTGACTGGCAGATTGCGGCGATCCTGAACATCGGCCAGCGCGCGAAGCATCCTCTGTTTGTGACCAACGTCGATAACACCCGTCTGGACGATATCGCTGCGTGGACCTACTGCGCGCCGGTTGAAGATCAGGCTCGTCTTGGCTTTGCGATTGCCCACGCGCTGGATAGCAGCTCGCCGGCCGTTGAGCTGGATCGCGACCTGCAGAACAAGGTCGACGTGATTGTTCAGGCCCTGGCGGGTGCGAAAAAACCGCTGATTATTTCCGGTACCAACGCCGGTAGCGCCGAGATCATTCAGGCGGCAGCCAACGTTGCCAAAGCCCTGAAAGGCCGCGGTGCGGACGTCGGTGTGACCATGATTGCCCGTGCGGTGAACAGCATTGGTCTGGGCATGATCGGCGGCGGCTCGCTGGAAGAAGCGTTAAGCGAACTGGAATCCGGTGCCGCTGACGCCGTTGTGGTGCTCGAAAACGACCTGCATCGCCACGCCTCTGCCGCTCGCGTTGACGCCGCGCTCTCCAAAGCGCCGCTGGTGATGGTCATTGACCATCAGCGAACCGCGATCATGGACAAAGCGCACCTGGTGCTCTCTGCGGCAAGCTTCGCAGAAAGCGACGGTACCGTTATCAACAACGAAGGTCGCGCACAGCGTTTCTTCCAGGTTTACGACCCGGCGTACTACGACAGCAACACCGTGATGCTGGAAAGCTGGCGCTGGCTGCACTCCCTGCACAGCACCGTGCAGAGCCGTGAAGTGGACTGGACGCAGCTCGACCACGTTATCGACGCGGTAGTGGAAAAACTGCCTCAGCTGGCAGGCATTAAAGATGCCGCACCTGAAGCAAGCTTCCGCATTCGCGGCCAGAAACTGGCGCGTGAACCGCACCGCTACAGCGGCCGTACCGCGATGCGCGCCAACATCAGCGTGCACGAACCGCGCCAGCCGCAGGATAAAGACACCATGTTCGCCTTCTCCATGGAAGGGAACAACCAGCCGTCTGCGCCGCGTTCGCAAATCCCGTTCGCATGGGCGCCAGGCTGGAACTCCCCGCAGGCATGGAACAAGTTCCAGGCTGAAGTGGGTGGCTCCCTGCGCCACGGCGATCCGGGCGTGCGTCTGATTGAAGCTTCCGAAACCGGTCTGGACTTCTTCACCACCGTGCCGGCGAGCTTCCAGGCGCAGGACGGTAGCTGGCGTATCGCGCCGTACTACCATCTGTTCGGTAGCGACGAGCTGTCCCAGCGTTCACCTGTCTTCCAGACTCGTATGCCGCAGCCGTACATCAAGCTCAACCCGGCGGATGCCGCGAAGCTTGGCGTTAACGCGGGCGCAAACATTGCCTTTAGCTATGACGGCCAGACAATCAGCCTGCCGCTGATTATCTCCGAAGGTCTGACAGCAGGGCAGGTGGGTCTGCCGATGGGTATGCCTGGCATCGCGCCGGTTCTGGCGGGTGCGCGTCTTGATAATCTGCAGGAGGCAAAAGCATGAGTTGGTTAACGCCGGATCTTATCGACATCCTGCTGAGCATTCTGAAAGCGATTGTTATTCTGCTGGTGGTGGTCACCTGCGGGGCGTTCATGAGCTTTGGTGAACGTCGTCTGCTCGGTCTGTTCCAGAACCGTTACGGACCGAACCGCGTGGGCTGGGGTGGTTCACTCCAGCTGGTCGCGGACATGATCAAGATGTTCTTTAAAGAGGACTGGATCCCGCGCTTCTCTGACCGCGTGATCTTTACTCTGGCACCGATGATCGCCTTCACCTCGCTGCTGCTGGCGTTTGCTATCGTTCCGGTCAGCCCGACCTGGGTGGTTGCTGACCTGAACATCGGCATTCTGTTCTTCCTGATGATGGCAGGCCTCGCGGTTTACGCGGTGCTGTTCGCAGGCTGGTCCAGTAACAACAAATACTCGCTGCTGGGTGCGATGCGTGCTTCCGCGCAGACCCTGAGTTACGAAGTGTTCCTGGGTCTCTCCCTGATGGGCGTGGTGGCGCAGGCCGGTTCATTCAACATGACCGACATCGTCAATAACCAGGCCGACATCTGGAACGTTATCCCGCAGTTCTTTGGGTTTATTACCTTTGCTATCGCGGGCGTGGCGGTGTGTCACCGTCACCCGTTTGACCAGCCAGAAGCCGAACAGGAACTGGCCGACGGTTACCACATCGAATATTCCGGTATGAAATTCGGTCTGTTCTTCGTGGGCGAGTACATCGGTATCGTCACCATTTCCGCGTTGATGGTAACGCTGTTCTTCGGTGGCTGGCATGGCCCGTTCTTACCGCCGTTCATCTGGTTCGCGCTGAAAACCGCGTTCTTCATGATGATGTTCATTTTGATTCGCGCAGCGTTACCGCGTCCGCGTTACGACCAGGTAATGTCCTTCGGCTGGAAAGTGTGCCTGCCGCTGACGCTCGTCAACTTGTTGGTAACGGCCGCTGTCATTCTCTGGCAGCAGCCATAAGGGGCTATAGACCATGACCTTAAAAGAATTACTGGTAGGCTTCGGTACCCAGGTACGCAGTATCTGGATGATCGGCCTGCACGCGTTTGCCAAACGCGAAACCCGGATGTACCCGGAAGAGCCGGTATATCTGCCGCCGCGCTACCGTGGCCGTATCGTGCTGACGCGCGACCCGGACGGTTCCGAGCGCTGCGTTGCCTGTAACCTGTGTGCGGTAGCGTGTCCGGTAGGCTGTATCTCTCTGCAGAAAGCAGAGACGGTAGACGGCCGCTGGTACCCTGAGTTCTTCCGCATCAACTTCTCACGCTGCATCTTCTGCGGTCTGTGTGAAGAAGCGTGCCCAACCACGGCGATTCAGCTGACTCCAGACTTCGAGCTGGGTGAGTACAAGCGTCAGGACCTGGTGTACGAGAAAGAGGATCTGCTGATTTCCGGTCCGGGCAAATACCCGGAATATAACTTCTACCGGATGGCGGGTATGGCAATCGACGGCAAAGATAAGGGCGAAGCAGAGAACGAAGCTAAGCCTATCGACGTCAAGAGCCTGTTACCGTAAGGAGAGGGCAATGGAATTCGCTTTTTATATCTGTGGCCTTATCGCCATCCTGGCTACGCTGCGAGTGATTACGCACACCAATCCGGTGCATGCGCTGCTGTACTTAATCATCTCCCTGCTGGCCATTTCCGGGGTGTTCTTCGCACTGGGCGCGCACTTCGCCGGTGCGCTGGAAATCATCGTCTACGCCGGGGCCATCATGGTGCTGTTCGTGTTCGTGGTGATGATGCTGAACCTGGGCGGCTCTGAAATAGAGCAGGAACGTCAGTGGTTAAAACCGCAGGTGTGGATTGGTCCGGCAATTTTGTCGGCCATCATGCTGGCGGTGATTGTTTACGCCATTCTGGGCGTCAACGATCAGGGCATCGACGGCACGCCGATTGGCGCTAAAGAGGTCGGTATCACGCTCTTTGGCCCATACGTTCTGGCGGTTGAACTGGCCTCAATGCTGCTGCTGGCAGGTCTGGTTGTTGCTTTCCACGTTGGCCGCGAAGAGCGTGCTGGTGAGGTGCTGAGCAACCGCACTGACGACCGCGCGAAAAGAAAAACGGAGGAGCGCGCATGATCCCCTTAACACATGGACTGATCCTCGCTGCGATTTTATTCGTTCTGGGTTTGACCGGTCTGGTTATCCGCCGCAATCTGCTGTTTATGCTGATCGGTCTGGAAATCATGATTAACGCCTCCGCGCTGGCCTTCGTGGTCGCCGGAAGCTACTGGGGCCAGACCGATGGTCAGGTGATGTACATTCTCGCCATCAGCCTTGCGGCTGCCGAAGCGAGTATTGGCCTGGCGCTGTTGCTGCAGCTCCATCGTCGCCGCCAGAACCTGAACATCGATTCAGTAAGTGAGTTGCGTGGATGAACATGCTTGCCTTAACCATTATTTTTCCGCTGATTGGCTTCGTGCTGCTGGCGTTTTCTCGCGGCCGCTGGTCTGAGAATCTGTCTGCGACCGTGGGCATTGGCTCCGTCGGTCTGGCTGCGCTGGTGACGGCGTATGCGGGTATCGATTTCTTTAACAACGGGCGTCAGCCTTTCAGCGTGCCGCTGTGGACTTGGATGTCGGTCGGTGATTTCAACATCGGCTTCAACCTGGTGCTGGATGGCCTCTCGCTGACCATGCTTTCCGTGGTCACCGGCGTTGGCTTCCTGATCCACATGTTCGCCTCCTGGTATATGCGCGGTGAAGAGGGTTACTCCCGCTTCTTCGCCTACACCAACCTGTTTATCGCCAGCATGGTGGTTCTGGTGCTGGCCGATAACCTGCTGCTGATGTATCTGGGCTGGGAAGGCGTAGGTCTGTGTTCTTACCTGCTGATCGGTTTCTACTACACCGATCCGAAGAATGGCGCAGCGGCCATGAAAGCGTTCGTCGTGACCCGCGTGGGTGACGTCTTCCTCGCTTTCGCGCTGTTCATTCTTTACAACGAACTGGGCACGCTGAACTTCCGCGAAATGGTGGAACTGGCGCCGGCGCACTTCGCTGCAGGCAACAACATGCTGTGGTGGGCAACGCTGATGCTGCTGGGTGGCGCCGTGGGTAAATCCGCGCAGCTGCCGTTGCAGACATGGCTGGCCGACGCGATGGCGGGTCCAACCCCTGTCTCCGCGCTGATCCACGCCGCGACCATGGTAACCGCCGGTGTCTACCTGATTGCGCGTACCCATGGCCTGTTCCTGATGACCCCGGAAATTCTGCATCTGGTGGGTATCGTCGGTGCGGTCACGCTGGTGCTGGCAGGCTTTGCCGCGCTGGTGCAGACCGACATCAAACGCGTTCTCGCGTATTCCACCATGAGCCAGATCGGTTACATGTTCCTGGCGCTGGGTGTTCAGGCGTGGGACGCAGCCATTTTCCACCTGATGACGCACGCGTTCTTTAAAGCGCTGCTGTTCCTGTCATCTGGTTCCGTGATCCTGGCCTGCCACCACGAGCAGAACATCTTCAAGATGGGCGGACTGCGTAAGTCTATTCCACTGGTTTATGTCTGCTTCCTGGTAGGCGGCGCGGCGCTGGCGGCACTGCCGCTGATCACCGCGGGCTTCTTCAGTAAGGACGAAATCCTTGCGGGTGCCATGGCGAATGGTCATATCAATCTGATGGTTGCGGGTCTGGTCGGTGCGTTCATGACCTCCCTGTATACCTTCCGTATGATTTTCATCGTATTCCACGGTAAAGAACAAATTCACGCTCACGCAGGGAAGGGGATTACCCACCACCTGCCGCTGATTGTGCTGCTGGTACTGTCCACCTTCGTTGGCGCGATGATTGTGCCACCGCTGCAGGGCGTACTGCCAGACACCACCGAGCTTGAGCACGGTCGCGTTCTGACGCTTGAAATCACCTCCGGTGTGGTCGCTATCGCGGGCATCCTGATCGCTGCATGGCTGTGGCTGGGCAAACGTACGCTGGTGACTGCCGTTGCCAACAGTGCGCCGGGCCGTCTGCTGGGCACCTGGTGGTACAACGCGTGGGGCTTCGACTGGCTGTACGACATGATCTTCGTTAAGCCGTTCCTGGGCATTGCGTGGCTGCTGAAGCGCGACCCACTGAACAGCCTGATGAATATCCCGGCGATCCTTTCCCGCTTTGCAGGTAAAGGCCTGCTGTACAGCGAGAACGGTTACCTGCGCTGGTATGTGGCGTCCATGAGCATCGGTGCGGTTGTCGTGCTGGCGCTGCTGATGGTGTTGCGTTGATCGTTAAGTGAATTTTATTCGAATTCGTTGAAAATCAGGCCCCTGCTGGGGGCCTTAAAAAGGAATGTAAATCGCCATGTTACTACCCTGGCTAATATTAATTCCCTTCATCGGCGGCTTCCTGTGCTGGCAGACTGAACGCTTTGGCGTGAAGATGCCGCGCTGGATCGCGCTGATCACCATGGGATTGACGCTCGCGCTTGGCCTGCAACTGTGGTTGCAGGGCGGTTACTCACTGACCCAGTCTGCGGGCATTCCGCAGTGGCAGTCTGAGTTCATCCTGCCGTGGATCCCGCGTTTCGGCATTACGATCCACCTGGCGATTGACGGTCTGTCGCTGCTGATGGTGGTGCTGACCGGTCTGCTCGGCGTTCTGGCGGTACTTTGCTCCTGGCGAGAAATCGAAAAATACCAGGGCTTCTTCCACCTGAACCTGATGTGGATCCTGGGCGGCGTGATCGGCGTGTTCCTTGCCATCGACATGTTCCTGTTCTTCTTCTTCTGGGAGATGATGCTGGTGCCGATGTACTTCCTGATCGCGCTGTGGGGCCACAAGGCGTCCGACGGTAAAACGCGTATCACGGCGGCAACCAAGTTCTTCATCTATACCCAGGCGAGTGGTCTGGTGATGCTGATTGCTATTCTGGCGCTGGTGTTTGTTCACCACAACGCGACCGGTACCTGGACCTTCAACTACGAAGATCTGCTGAAGACGCCAATGTCCCACGGCGTTGAATACCTGCTGATGCTGGGCTTCTTCATCGCGTTCGCGGTGAAAATGCCGGTCGTTCCGCTGCACGGCTGGCTGCCAGACGCGCACTCTCAGGCACCAACGGCGGGTTCCGTTGACCTGGCGGGCATCTTGCTGAAAACGGCCGCCTATGGTCTGCTGCGTTTCGCACTGCCGCTGTTCCCGAATGCCTCCGCAGAGTTCGCACCGATTGCCATGTGGCTGGGTGTGATCGGTATCTTCTACGGTGCCTGGATGGCCTTCACGCAGTACGACATCAAGCGTCTGATTGCCTACACCTCCGTTTCCCACATGGGCTTCGTGCTGATTGCTATCTACACCGGCAGCCAGCTGGCGTACCAGGGCGCGGTGATCCAGATGATTGCGCACGGTCTGTCCGCAGCCGGCCTCTTCATCCTGTGCGGTCAGCTGTATGAGCGTCTGCATACCCGCGACATGCGCATGATGGGCGGCCTGTGGAGCAAAATTAAATGGCTGCCAGCGCTGTCCATGTTCTTCGCGGTGGCTACCCTGGGGATGCCGGGTACCGGTAACTTCGTCGGCGAATTTATGATTCTGTTCGGCAGCTTCAAAGTGGTACCGGTGATTACCGTGATCTCCACCTTTGGTTTGGTGTTCGCTTCCGTGTACTCGCTGGCGATGCTGCACCGCGCCTACTTCGGTAAAGCGAAGAGCGAAATTGCTGCACAAGAACTGCCGGGGATGTCGCTGCGTGAGCTGTTCATCATCCTGCTGCTGGTCGTACTGCTGGTGCTGCTGGGCTTCTTCCCGCAGCCGATTCTGGATACCTCGCATAGCGCGATGGGCAACATCCAGCAGTGGTTTGTTAATTCTGCTTCTACTACAAGGCCGTAATTCGCCATGACAATAACTCCACAACAACTGATCGCGCTGCTACCGCTGCTGATCGTCGGATTGACGGTGGTGGTTGTGATGCTCTCCATTGCGTGGCGACGCAATCACTTCCTGAATGCCACGCTGTCGGTCATCGGCCTGAACGCCGCGTTAGTCTCTCTCTGGTTTGTTGGCCAGGGTGGGGCGATGGACGTCACCCCGCTGATGCGCGTTGACGGTTACGCCATGCTGTATACCGGTCTGGTGCTGCTGGCGAGCCTGGCAACCTGTACCTTTGCGTACCCGTGGCTCGAAGGCTACAACGACAACAAAGAAGAGTTTTACCTGCTGGTTCTGATTGCCGCGCTGGGCGGCATTCTGCTGGCGAATGCGAACCACCTGGCCGCGCTGTTCCTCGGTATTGAGCTGATCTCTCTGCCGCTGTTCGGCCTGATTGGTTACGCCTTCCGTCAGAAGCGGTCCCTGGAAGCAAGCATCAAGTACACCATTCTGTCTGCTGCTGCGTCCTCGTTCCTGCTGTTTGGTATTGCGCTACTGTACGCACAGTCCGGTAACCTCTCCTTTATGGCGCTCGGCAAGAGCCTCGGCGACGGCATGCTGCATGAGCCGCTGCTGCTGGCAGGTCTGGGCATGATGATTGTTGGCCTCGGCTTCAAACTCTCTCTGGTGCCGTTCCACCTGTGGACGCCAGACGTATACCAGGGCGCCCCGGCTCCGGTGTCGACCTTCCTGGCGACGGCGAGCAAGATCGCTATCTTCGGTGTGGTCATGCGTCTGTTCCTGTACGCGCCTGTGGGTGACAGCGAAGCGGTTCGCGTGGTGCTGGGCATTATCGCGTTCGTCTCCATCATCTTCGGTAACCTGATGGCGCTGAGCCAGACCAATATCAAGCGTCTACTGGGCTACTCGTCTATCTCTCATCTGGGCTACCTGATGGTGGCGCTGATTGCGCTGCAGAGCGGCGAGATGTCGATGGAAACCGTGGGCGTGTATCTGGCCGGTTACCTGTTCAGCAGTCTCGGCGCCTTCGGCGTGGTGAGCCTGATGTCCAGCCCGTACCGTGGCCCGGATGCCGATTCACTGTTCTCCTACCGTGGTCTGTTCTGGCACCGTCCGATCCTGTCCGCGGTAATGACCGTGATGATGCTCTCTCTGGCAGGTATCCCGATGACGCTTGGCTTCATCGGTAAGTTCTACGTGCTGGCCGTCGGTGTGCAGGCGCACCTGTGGTGGCTGACCGCGGGCGTGGTTATCGGCTCCGCGATTGGTCTCTACTACTACCTGCGCGTGGCCGTGAGCCTGTACCTGAGCGCGCCTCAGCAGCTCAACCGTGATGCCCCAACCAACTGGCAGTACAGCGCCGGTGGTATCGTCGTGCTTATCTCCGCACTGCTGGTGCTGATCTTCGGTATCTATCCGCAGCCGCTGATTGATATCGTGCAGCGAGCGATGCCGCTGATGTAAAAACAAAAAACCCGCCTCGGCGGGTTTTTTTATGGTTTTCTCCCTCTCCCAGTGGGAGAGGGCCGGGGTGAGGGCACCAGCCCGCACCATGCTTAAGCCAGCTGCTTGCGGCTAATCAACGGCCCGTCAATCTTCTTCATCGAGCGGTCCAGCACTTCCTCAATCACCGACGACAGCTCGTTCAGCTCAAACTTCGCGACGTACCCGTCGGCCTTCACCTTGCGAATATGGTCTTCGTTGGCGTTGCCGGAAAGGGAAGAGTGGATCACTACCGGAATGTCCTTCAATACCGGGTCGGTTTTGATTTTGCGCGTGAGCGTAAAACCGTCCATCTCAGGCATTTCGAGGTCGGTCAGCACCAGAGCGATCTTATCGGTGATGGGAACTCCTTCAGCCTGCGCCTGTGCGGCCAGCACGCCAATTTTCTCCCACGCGTCTTTGCCGGTGATATGCAGCTGCGCGGGGATCTCCATCGCCTGCAGACCTTTCTCCAGCATCGAGCGCGCCACCTTGGAATCTTCTGCAACGATAGCGACAGCGCCTGGCTTGATATGGAATTTGGTGGTCTTTAGATTCGTGGCGTGCAGATCGTGATTGGCCGGGGTGATGTCATACAGGATCTGCTCAACGTCCAGCACCATCGCCAGATCGTTGGTATCGGTCTTCTCGTCAAGACACGCAATGCTGGTGATGTAGCGACCGCTGACGGCGGTTTCCGCCGCATGCACCTGCTTCCAGTCCAGACGCATGATGTTCTCAACCGATTCCACGGCAAACGCCTGCACGCTGCGCGCATATTCGGTGATCAGCAGGATGTTCAGCCCGGTGGTGGGCTTACAGCCCGCCACGGCGGCCAGGTCAATCACCGGGATCACCTGATCGCGAATATTCACCATTCCCATCAGCGGCGATTTCATCCCGGCGGGTTTCGTGAACTCCGGCATCGGCACAATTTCACGCAGCTTAAAGACGTTAATGCCAAACAGCTCAGATTTATTTTCGTTCAGAGAGGTGCCAAGACGGAACAGCAACAGTTCAAAACGGTTCGACAGGGTCAGATTCGCCCTGTCATCAATATCTTTCTGGAAATTATCCATTCTACCCTCGAGAGAAATGCTGACCTTTTAATCGTTATCGGCATCCTCAGGGAAAAATGAAGGACTAAACGCTAACCTGAGCGAAATCTTCGGCCAGCTCACATTCCGGGAACAGCGCGCGGCACTCTGCCAGCAGCTTTTCGCAGCCCCGCGCGTCGTAGCGCGAGCTGACATGAGTGACGATGAGCCGCCCGACGCCCGCGTCACGGGCAAGCTGTGCCGCCTGTCGCGTGGAGCTATGGCCCCGGCCGTTGGCCTTCTCTTCCATCGCCGTTTCAAGCGTCGCTTCATGCACCATCACGTCCACGCCCTGAGCCAGCGTGAGCGCTGCCGGGCATGGGGCCGTATCGCCAAAAATCGCCAGCTTTTTGCCGGGCTGCGGTGCGGCGAGATAATCCTGGCCGTTAATGACGCGTCCGTCCTCCAGCGTGACGGTCTCTCCGTGCTTAAGACGCTGGAACAGCGGCCCGGGTTTTACGCCGTCGGCCATCAGCGCGGCGGCATCCAGCGCGCCGGGTTTATCATGCGCATCAATACGGTAGCCATAGCACTCCACAGGATGATTGAGCGGTTGAGCAGTAACCCGATAATCCTCGTCATCGAATACCAGCCCTTCGGCAATCTCAACGACCTCCAGCGGATAATCGGTCCATGACCCGCTCAGGCGCAGCGTGGTTTCAACAAATTCACGAATACCCGCAGGCCCATAAATCGTCAGCGGGTTGGCGTTACCGGCCATCGAGCGGCTGCACAGCAGGCCGGGAAGGCCAAACAGATGGTCGCCATGCAGATGGGTGATAAAAATTTTATCCAGCTTGCCGGGATGATAAGCGGTGTGTAACAGCTGATGCTGCGTCCCTTCACCACAGTCAAACAGCCACAGCCCGCCGCGGGTGGGGTGTTTAAGATCCAGCAATATCGCCGTCACATTTCGTGAGCGGGTTGGTACGCCCGCGGACGTACCCAGAAAAATCAGTTCCATAACGCAATCAGCCCTTTGCCGAACGGGGAGGGGTTTAGTATAACGTGATGAACCCCAGGAAGGAGACTGACATGATCCAGTGGCAAGATTTACACCATAGCGAACTCACCGTTCATTCACTTTACGCCCTGCTGAAGCTGCGCTGCGAAGTGTTTGTGGTTGAACAGACCTGCCCGTATCAGGACATCGACGGCGACGATCTCGTCGGCGAGAACCGCCATATCCTCGGCTGGCGGGATAACGAGCTGGTGGCGTATGCGAGGATTCTGAAAAGCGAAGACGATTTTGAGCCTGTCGTCATTGGCCGCGTCATCATCAGCGGCAAAGCGCGCGGTGAAAAACTGGGCTATCAGCTGATGGAGAAAACGCTGGAGGCATGCCAGAAACAGTGGCCGAACAAGGCGTTATACCTGGGCGCACAGGCGCACCTGCAGTCCTTCTACGGCCACTTTGGTTTCGTGCCGGTCACCGAGGTGTACGATGAAGACGGCATTCCCCACATCGGCATGGCGCGGGAAGCGAAGCAGGCGTAATGGCGAGTCGTTGGCTATAGTTAGCGGACTGGTGTACTAACATGGAGAAAAATATGTCATTTCAATCCTGGGATACCCGTATCGACGACGACCTGGCCTTGCTGAGCGAAACGCTGGAAGAGGTGTTACGTTCGTCCGGTGACCCTGCCGATCAGAAATATATTGAGCTAAAAGCCCGCGCCGAGCAGGCGCTGCATGAAGTGAAAAACCGCGTCAGCCATGCCTCAGATACTTACTACTACCGTGCCAAAAAAGCGGTGTATCGTGCCGATGATTACGTGCATGAAAAACCGTGGCAGGGTATTGGGGTGGGTGCTGCCGTGGGGCTGGTGCTGGGGCTGCTGTTAGCCCGTCGTTAAGCCGCTTAACCACTCCCTATACGTGGGTACTGCTATTTATGGCCAGTACCCCGTATAATATGACGTTTTAACAGGGAGAGGTTCGCGTGAATTCGATTTTCCTCGCGCTGGAGCAACTGCGTACCCAGCTTTCGCAAGCGTTACCCGCAGCACCCGGCATACGTCATTTCGACGTCTCTTTCCCGTTAAACGATGCTTTCGATCCCCTCGCCTGGCTGGGCGAGCAGCAGTGTTATCCGCAGTTTTACTGGCAGCAGCGTAACGGCGATGAAGAGCTGGCCGCGCTGGGGGCGGTCACCCAATTTTCCTCTCTGGCATTAGCCTCGCAGTTTTTGCGCGCGCAAAACGCGGCAGGTGATACCCGCATCTGCGGCCTGAACGCCTTTAATCCCGAACAGGGCAGCCTCTTTTTACCGCGACTGCTCTGGCGACGCACCGCCGGCAACGCCACGCTGCGCCTGCAGCTGTGGAGCGACCGCTCGCTTGTCGAGGATGCCCGCGTCGCGCAGGATTTTTTACAGCAGCTCCGTCCTGCGAGATCTATCCGTCCGCTCTCCGTGCAGGTTGAGCACGAAACCCATCAGCCGCAGCAGGCCGAATGGCTGAAGCTTATCCGCAGGGCGACGGAGACCATCGCGCGCGGTGAGTTTGAAAAAGTGGTGCTCGCCCGGGCAACCGATCTGCAGTTCACGCAGCGCGTTAACCCTGTCGCGCTGATGGCCGCCAGCCGCGCCCTCAATTTACATTGCTATCATTTCTGCATGGTATTCGACGCCAGCAACGCGTTTCTCGGCTCGACCCCCGAGCGTCTCTGGCGGCGGCGCGGCAAGCTGCTGCGCACGGAAGCGCTCGCGGGAACCGTCGCCAGCCATACCGATGATAGCCAGGCGCAGCGTCTCGGCGAGTGGCTGCTGAACGATGATAAAAACCAGCGCGAAAATATGCTGGTGGTGGAAGATATCTGCCAGCGTCTTCAGCACTCTACGCAGACGCTTGAGGTACTGCCCCCCCAGGTGGTACGCCTGCGTAAAGTGCAGCATTTGCGCCGCTGTATCTGGACCGAGCTCAAACAGGCCGACGACGAGCAGTGTCTGCTCATGTTACAGCCGACCGCGGCCGTTGCCGGATTACCCCGACAGCCCGCGCGCGAGTTTATCCAGAAGGTTGAACCCTTTAACCGCGAGTGGTACGCCGGTTCGGCCGGGTATTTATCCCCCGAACAGAGTGAGTTCTGCGTGGCGCTGCGCTCCGCGCGCGTTCAGGAGGACTCCCTGCGGCTCTACGCCGGCGCCGGTATTGTCAGCGGATCTGACCCGGAGCAGGAGTGGCAGGAGATCGAAAACAAAGCCGCCGGATTGCGCTCTCTGCTCCTAAGGGATTAATACAGATTCGCGCAATCCCGATTCATATCAAAATTCCAATTTTTTCTATTATTTATACTGTGTCGCATTCTTGATACCGGACAATCTCATGTCAGTAAGTTCTTTTAACCGACGCTGGGCGGCGGTGATCCTTGAATCCCTGACGCGCCATGGCGTCAGGCACGTGTGTATTGCACCGGGTTCTCGCTCAACGCCACTGACGCTCGCGGCCGCAGAAAACCGGGCGTTAATTCACCATACCCACTTCGATGAGCGCGGCCTCGGGCATCTTGCGCTGGGTCTGGCGAAAGTCAGCAAAGAACCTGTGGCGGTGATCGTCACCTCCGGTACCGCCGTGGCGAACCTCTATCCGGCCCTGATTGAAGCCGGGTTAACCGGTGAAAAGCTGATCTTACTGACGGCCGATCGTCCCCCTGAGCTTATCGACTGCGGTGCCAATCAGGCCATTCGCCAGCCGGGGCTCTTTTCTTCGCATCCTTCGCAGACGATTTCGTTACCGCGTCCCACCCAGGATATTCCGGCAAGCTGGCTGGTCTCCACCGTCGATCACGCCATGGAGACGTTGCGCAGCGGGGCGTTGCATATCAACTGCCCGTTTGCCGAGCCGCTGTACGGCGAGCTGGACGACACGGGTCTTGACTGGCAGCAGTCCCTCGGCGACTGGTGGCAGAGTGAAAAACCGTGGCTGCGCGAGCAGATGCATCTTGAGAGCGCGAAACAGCGCGACTGGTTCTTCTGGCGGCAGAAGCGCGGTGTGGTGATTGCCGGGCGCATGAGCACCGCCGAAGGCAAGCTGGTTGCCGAATGGGCGCAAACCCTTGGCTGGCCGCTGATTGGCGACGTACTTTCCCAGACCGGGCAGCCGCTGCCGTGCGCCGATCTCTGGCTGGGTAACGCGAAAGCGGTCACCGAGCTTGCGCAGGCGCAGATTGTGGTCCAGCTTGGATCGAGTTTAACCGGCAAACGGTTACTGCAGTGGCAGGCCACCTGCACGCCGGAAGAGTACTGGCTGGTGGATTCGCTGGAAGGACGGCTTGACCCGGCGCACCACCGCGGCCGTCGTCTGGTCAGCAGCATCGACGCCTGGCTGACGCTTCATCCGGCTGAAAAACGCAAGCCCTGGGCGGTGGCTATACCGGACCTTTCGCGCCAGGCGTGGGAACTGACCAAAGCGCACTGTGAAGCGTTTAGCGAAGCCGGGCTGGCGCACCGCATTCGTCAGTACCTGCCTGAACAGGGGCAGCTGTTTGTCGGCAACAGCCTGGTCGTGCGGCTGATTGACGCTTTCTCGAAGCTGCCCGCGGGCTACCCGGTGTACAGCAACCGCGGCGCCAGCGGCATCGACGGGCTGATCTCTACGGCGGCGGGCGTGCAGCGCGCCAGCGCGGAATCGACGCTGGCGATCGTGGGCGATCTCTCCGCGCTCTACGATCTCAACGCGCTGGCGCTGCTGCGTCAGGCGTCAGCCCCGTTTGTGCTGATTGTGGTCAACAACAACGGCGGGCAGATTTTCTCCCTGTTGCCAACGCCGCAGAGCGAGCGCGAGCGCTTCTATCTGATGCCGCAGAACGTGCAGTTCGAACACGCCGCGGCGATGTTTAGCCTGAAATACCATCGCCCGGAAAGCTGGGAACAGCTGGAGGCGGCGTTAAGCAGCGCCTGGAAACAGCCGGGCGCGACGCTGATTGAGCTGGTGGTGAACGAGGCTGACGGTGCGCAGGCCCTGCAAAGCCTGCTGGCGCAGGTGAGCCAGCTGTGATCCTCTCGGGCGTGCAGCAGGCCGGTAAGACAGGCTATCCCTGGCTGGTCTTTTTGCACGGTTTTTCTGGAGATTGCCGCGAGTGGCAGAGGGTCGGTGAAGGGCTCGACGATTATCCCCGGCTCTATCTGGATCTGCCGGGTCACGGTGGATCCCGGAATCTGGGCGTGACGGGGTTTGACGAGATGAGCACGTTGCTCACTCAAACTCTGCTTAGTTACAACATACTTAAATTCTGGCTCATCGGGTACTCCCTCGGCGGCCGCATTGCGATGTTCCATGCCTGCCAGCAGCCGAAGGGGCCGCTCGGGGTGATTGTTGAAGGTGGACATCCGGGCCTGCAGGATGCCGAAGCGCGAAATGCGCGGCTGGCGTCCGACCGCCGCTGGGCAACGCGTTTTCGCACCGGACCGCTGGAGAAGGTGTTCGCTGACTGGTACCAACAGCCCGTGTTCGCCTCCCTCACGGACGCCCAGCGCGAGGCGCTGATTACCCTGCGCAGCCAGAACAACGGCGCGACGCTGGCGATGATGCTCGAGGCGACCTCGCTGGCCGTGCAGCCGGATTTGCGTGCCGCGCTTAGCGCACGCGATTTCTCTTTTGACTATCTCTATGGCGAACGGGACGAGAAGTTCGCGGCCCTTGCCGCGGAAGTGAACGCCGTTCGCCATGCCATTCCCAACGCTGGACACAACGCCCACCGGGAAAACCCCGATGCGGTTATCGCGAGTCTGGCTCAGATACTGCGTTATCGAATAAAGGACACTCTATGATCTACCCTGATGAAAACATGCTTTACGCCCCGGTTGAATGGCAGGACTGCTCCGAAGGCTACACCGACATTCGTTACCACAAATCCACCGACGGCATTGCCAAAATCACCATCAATCGTCCGCAGGTGCGTAACGCCTTCCGTCCGTTGACCGTGAAAGAGATGATTCAGGCCCTGGCGGATGCGCGCTATGACGACAACATAGGCGTGATTGTCCTGACCGGCGAAGGCGATAAAGCGTTCTGCTCCGGCGGCGATCAGAAAGTGCGCGGCGACTACGGCGGATACCAGGACGATGCGGGCACGCACCACCTGAACGTCCTCGATTTCCAGCGCCAGATCCGCACCTGTCCGAAACCGGTGGTGGCGATGGTGGCAGGCTACTCCATCGGCGGTGGTCACGTGCTGCACATGATGTGCGATCTGACCATTGCCGCCGAGAACGCCATCTTCGGCCAGACCGGCCCGAAAGTGGGCTCCTTCGACGGCGGCTGGGGTGCCTCCTATATGGCGCGCATCGTCGGGCAGAAAAAAGCCCGCGAAATTTGGTTCCTGTGCCGTCAGTACAACGCCCAGGAAGCGCTGGATATGGGCCTGGTGAATACCGTGGTGCCGATTGCCGATCTCGAAAAAGAGACCGTTCGCTGGTGCCGCGAAATGCTGCAAAACAGCCCGATGGCGCTGCGCTGCCTCAAGGCCGCTCTCAACGCCGACTGCGACGGACAGGCGGGTCTGCAGGAGCTGGCGGGCAACGCCACCATGCTGTTCTACATGACCGAAGAGGGTCAGGAAGGGCGCAACGCGTTTAACGAAAAACGCCAGCCGGACTTCAGCAAATACAAACGGAATCCGTAATGCGTCGCGCGCAGGTTTACCGCTGGCAGATACCGATGGACGCGGGCGTGGTGCTGCGTGAACGGCGGTTAAAAACCCGTGATGGCTTCTTCGTGCATCTGCAGCAGGACGAGCGGGAAGGCTGGGGCGAGATTTCACCGCTGCCGGGCTTTAGCCTGGAGTCGCTGGATGACGCGCAGTCAGCATTGCTGGCGTGGGCAGACGCGTGGCGTGAGGGCGCGGATCCGGCGTTGCCGGACGTACCTTCCGCGGCTTTTGGCATCAGCTGCGCGCTGGCGGAGCTGGACGGTAGCCTGCCGGAAGCGGGGAATTACCGCGCGGCACCGCTCTGTACGGGCGATCCTGACGAGCTGTTCGCGCTACTTTCCGCCATGCCGGGCGAGAAAGTGGCGAAAATTAAAGTCGGCCTCTACGAAGCGGTGCGCGACGGCATGGTCGCTAACCTGCTGCTGGAGGCGATCCCCGACCTTCATCTGCGTCTGGATGCTAACCGCGCCTGGACGCCGCTCAAGGCGCAGCAGTTTGCAAAGTACGTCAACCCGGCGTACCGCAGCCGCATTGCTTTCCTGGAAGAGCCGTGCAAAACCCGCGATGACTCGCGCGCGTTTGCCCGCGAAACGGGGATTGCCATCGCCTGGGATGAAAGCCTGCGTGAGGACGATTTTGAATTTATCGCCGAGCCCGGCGTCAGCGCGGTGGTGATTAAGCCGACGCTGACCGGCAGCCTGGCGAAGGTGCGCGAGCAGGTCGCGGCGGCGCACGCCTCGGGGCTGACGGCGGTCATCAGCTCGTCGATTGAGTCCAGCCTTGGGCTGACCCAGCTGGCGCGCATTGCCGCCTGGCTAACGCCGAATACGATCCCCGGCCTCGACACGCTGAACCTGATGCAGGCCCAGCTTATCCGCACGTGGCCGGACAGCGCGCTGCCGTGCCTCGACGTCACGGCGCTGGAGCCGTTGTTATGAGTTTTACCGACTGGCCGTGGCGGCACTGGCGCGCGCAGTTTGCTGATAAACCGGCCCTGAAGCTGAACGACGAGGTGCTCAGCTGGCAACAGCTGTGCGCCCGCGTCGACCGCCTTGCGGCAGAGTTTCATCTGCAGGGCGTGGAGGAGGGCGACGGCGTTCTGCTGCTGGCCCATAACCACCCGCAAACTCTGCTTGCGTGGCTGGCCCTGCTCCAGTGCGGGGCGCGTATTCTTCCCGTTAATCCGCAGCTGCCTCGCCCGCTGCTGGACGTGTTGCTCCCGCAGATGACGCTGCGCTTTGCGCTGGTGCTGGACGGTACCTGCGACGGTCTTCCTGCCCTGAGCATGCGCGAGCGCGCGGGGGAATATCGCGTTGCGTGGCAACCGGCGCGGCTGGCGTCGATGACGCTAACCTCCGGCTCCACCGGGCTGCCGAAAGCGGCGGTGCATACCTGCGACGCCCATCTCGCCAGCGCGCGCGGAGTGCTGGCGCTGATGCCCTACGGCGAAGACGACGACTGGCTGCTTTCGCTGCCGCTGTTTCACGTTTCCGGCCAGGGGGTTTTATGGCGCTGGCTGCAGGCCGGCGCGCGGTTAACCGTGCGCGAGAAACAGCCGCTGGCGCAGGCTTTGCGCGACTGTACCCACGCCTCGCTGGTGCCGACCCAGCTCTGGCGTCTGCTTAATACCAGTCAGCCTGTCACACTGAAAGCGGTGCTACTGGGCGGTGCCGCCATCCCTGTGGAGTTGACGCAGCAGGCGCGCGAGCAGGGAATTCGCACCTTCTGCGGCTACGGCCTGACCGAGTTTGCCTCTACCGTCTGCGCAAAAGCGGCGGACGGCGAGCCGGACGTAGGCTATGCGCTGCCGGGCAGAGAGGTGCAGGTAGTTAACGGTGAGGTCTGGATCCGGGCAGAGAGTATGGCCTCAGGCTACTGGCGGGACGGCGAATTGGTTCCGCTGACCAACGCGCAGGGATGGTTCGCCACCCGCGATCGCGGTGAATGGCATGACGGCCGCCTGACGATCCTCGGCCGCATGGACAACCTCTTTTTTAGCGGCGGAGAAGGGATCCAGCCGGAGAGCCTTGAGCGCGTTATCGCCCGCCATCCGCAGATTAACCAGGTGTTTATCGTCCCGCTGGACGACGCCGAGTTTGGACAGCGTCCGGTGGCGGTGGTGGAGTGCGAGCCGGGAACGGATATCAGCTGTTTACCTGACTGGGTCAGGGATAAGGTGGCGCGTTTTGAGCAACCCGTCCGCTGGCTGCTGTTGCCGACCGAACTCAAAAATGGCGGCATTAAAGTCTCGCGCCGCGCGTTGCAGCAGTGGGTGAACGCCTCGCTGAAGGGATAATAGCCGTTTCAAATAATTACAATCTACTGACCTGCCGCACGCAGAGTGCTTGATCCCCGGGAGACTCCGGTTAAAATCTCGCGGTTTTGGGACTTCTTTATAATAATTGTGCGGGATCACGACAATGAAAAAAGTGGCATTAGTGGGCTTCGGCCTGATGGTTGTATCTGCGGCGGCTAACGCCATCAGCATTAACGGCTCGGCGGGTCAGGATTATACCCACCTGGGCTTTGGCATGGGTACCGAGACTTCCGGTCTGGCGATGACCGGCGGCTGGACGCATAACGATGACGACGGCGACGCGGCGAGCCTCGGCCTGGGTCTGAACGTTCCTCTTGGCCCGTTCCTGGCCACCGTCGGCGGTAAAGGTATCTATACCAACCCAAATGACGGTGACGAAGGGTACGCGGCGGCAGTGGGCGGCGGCCTGCAGTGGAAAATTGGCGACAGCTTCGGCCTGTTTGGTGAGTACTACTACTCTCCAGATTCCCTCTCAAGCGGTATCGACAGCTATGAAGAGGCCAACGCCGGCGCGCGCTGGACCATCATGCGTCCGATTACCATCGAAGCGGGCTATCGCTATCTGAACCTGGCCGGCAAAGACGGCAACCGCGACAACGCGCTGGCCGACGGCCCGTACGTGGGCGTCAGCGCAGGCTTCTAATCACTCCGGCGCGGCGTTCTGTCGCGCCAGTTTCTCTCTTCTCCACCCCGCGTTTGCGCTATAGTGTTTTGACCAAATAAGCGGGAGAACATAATGATTAACGTGGAGATGTTATCCACCGGCGACGAAGTGCTGCATGGACAAATTATTGATACCAATGCTGCCTGGCTTGCCGATCTTTTCTTTGAGCAAGGATTACCGTTAACGCGCCGCAATACGGTGGGCGACAATCTTGAGTCGCTGGTCGCTATTCTGCGCGAGCGCAGCGAACAGTGCGACGTGCTGATTGTGAATGGCGGACTCGGCCCCACCGGTGACGATCTCAGCGCGCTGGCCGCCGCGACCGCAAAAGGCGAAGGGCTGGTGCTGCACGAGGCGTGGCTTTCGCAGATGGAGCGCTTTTTCTCCGAACGTGGCCGCGTCATGGCCCCCAGCAACCGCAAACAGGCTGAAATTCCCGCCAGCGCCGAGCTGGTCGATAACCCGGTGGGTACCGCGTGCGGGTTTGCCATGCAGCTGAACCGCTGCCTGATGTTCTTTACGCCGGGCGTGCCCTCAGAATTTAAAGTGATGGTCGAGCAACAGATCCTGCCGCGCCTTCGCGATCGTTTTACCCTGCCTGAACCGCCGCTGTGCCTGCGTCTGACCACCTTTGGCCGCTCGGAAAGCGATCTGGCCCAGAGCCTTGACCCTCTCCCGCTGCCGCCGGGCGTCTCCATGGGCTACCGCTCCTCCATGCCGATCATTGAACTCAAGCTGACAGGCCCGGCCGAGCAGAAAGAGGCGATGCTGGCCCTGTGGCCCGAGGTGCAGCGCGTGGCGGGCGAAAGCCTGATCTTTGAAGGGACGGAAGGGCTGCCCGCGCAGATTGCGACGCATCTGCAGTCGCGTCAGCTGAGCGTGACCTTAAGCGAACAGTTCACCGGTGGCCTGCTGGCGCTGCAGCTGTCGCGCGTCAACGCGCCGCTGCTGGCCAGCGAAGTGGTGCCGTTCCAGCAGGAGACCCTGGCGCAAACCGCCCGCTGGGCTTCCGAGAGAAGGGTGAAGCATTTTGCCGGTCTGGCGCTGTTCGTCGGGGGGCTGGACGAGGAATACCTTAACTTCGCGCTGGCGACGCCGGAAGGCACCTGGGCCCTGCGGGTAAAAATGAGCATCACCCGCCACAGCCTGGCGGTGCGTCAGGAGGTTTGCGCCATGATGGCGTTGAACATGCTGCGCCGCTGGCTGAATGGCAAAGAGGTTGCCAGCGAGCACGGCTGGATTAACGTTGTCGAGTCGCTGTTCATTGAGTAAAACCTGTGCCGGGGCGTTTCGCCCCGGCACTGTTTAGCCCAGCGCCTTCGCCAGCAGGGAGATTGGATGCTCGCAGCGCTTGCTGGTGGACATCTCAATCTGCCACTTGCAGGTTTCGCAGTCCGTCACCACGATATCCGCGCCGCTCTCCTCAATCTGACGGAACAGCGGGGCGCCGATCGCCTGCGACGTTTCATAGTTTTCACGCTTAAAGCCGTAGGTTCCCGCAATCCCGCAGCAGCGCGAGTCCAGCACCGTCAGCTCCAGGCCCGGAATTAACCGCAGCAGCTCCAGCGTATAGAGCGACCAGCCCATCTTCTCCATATGACACGGCGTGTGATACACCACTTTCAGGGGTAATTTCCCCAGCGGCAGCGTCTGTCCGCCGTCCAGCTTGCGCCACAGGAAGCGTGTCGCCAGCTCGATGTGCTCGCGCAGGCCGGTGTTATCCACGTCCAGCAGATGCGGGTACTCATCGCGCAGGGTGAAGGTACAGGTGGACGAGGTCGCCAGCACCGGAATACCTTTATCAACAATCGCTTCGCGCAGGGAGGTGACATTGCTCTGAGCCTGCCTGCGCGCCTTATCGGTAAACCCGTTAGCAATCAGCGGTACGCCGCAGCACTTCTCTTTGCTAAGCAGCTGAACGCCCGTTCCCATGGCGTTCAGCACTTTCAGCAGGTCTTTACCCAGCTGCGGGTGGTTGTAGTTCACATAGCAGCCGTGGAAGAAGGCCACCTGATCGGCGTACTGCGCCTGTTCCGCCGCAACGGATTTGTACCAGCGGCGGAAGGTGCCGTGAGAATATTTCGGCAGGCTGCGGTGATGGTCTATCTTCAGCGTGGCATCCAGCAGCTGGCGCACCGGTTTGAGAGAGGTCGCGGCATTCACCAGCGGGGCAAACGGCGTCGAGACGCTGCCCATCAGATCGGTGTGGCTCAGAATAGCGTCACGCAGCGTCGGCTTTTGCGTGCTGTAGCGCGCCCGGGCGCGCTGGATGATATCGCCGATTTTCACATCCGACGGGCAGGCGACTTCGCAGCGTTTGCAGTTGATGCAGTATTTCAGCGCCTCGTCGTACAGCTTGCCGTCCTTCAGACGCAGACGCTCGCCGTCCGGTCCGGCCTGCTTTGGCCCGGGATAGCGTGGGTTCACGCCGCTCACCGGGCAGACGGTGGTACACACCGTGCATTTAATGCAGCTTTCAAAACGGGTGTCGTTCATTGTTCAGCCTCCGTGCGCTGGCTAATCTGCTCTGCCACATACAGCGCCGTGACGGCGCAGACTCCGCCACCGCATCCCTGGGCAATGGGATCGTATCCGCCCAGCAGCGAGCCGATGGCAAAGAGATTACTGACGGGCTTACCGGAAAGTTGCGGATGTAGCTGGTTATCGACGATCACGCCAAACTGCTGCCAGGGCTGCGGCGAGAAGAAATCACTTTGATACCAGTCCGCGCGGGAGGATCGCTGGCGAACATCGAGCCCCATAATGGCTTCCCGGATGCCCTCCCGGCTGCTCAGCAGCCCGTTGCTGAAGAAGCTGCCGCTTGCCAGCACCGTATAGCGGGCACGAAGCGGAATATCGTCGTGGTTGCGCGTCCAGATTTCGCTCACCGCGCCGTCGGTCAGGGTGATTTTTTTCACCTCATCACCCGCCATCCACACGCCGCCCTGCGCGACAAACTGGCGCTGGAGCTGGGTATGCAGGCGAATGCCTGGGACGGAAGGGGGCAGGGTTGGCAGCAGGCCGAGCGTGCAGGGCAGACGATCCGAGAGCCAGCGCCAGAGGCGGTTGTCGCGTAAACCAAAGCAGGCGGGCATCAGCAGGGCGTCACAGCTGTCGCTGTGGGGCCTGAGCGCATCATACAGCAGCGGCCATTTGTCCTCGTTATCCAGAAAACGGGCGATATTCACCGCGCGAAACTCGCTCGGGTTGTCGCGCAGGACATCAAGCTCAGGCAGCTCTATCTCTGCCGTTTCGGCATTGACGCCCTGGCGACAGAGCGACGCGGCCGCGAGATGGGGCTGAAAATCCAGAAAGCCGCTAATGCCCACGACCCGGACGCGTGCGGCATTGAAGGGAGCAACGGGCACTTCTTCCGGGCTGAGCCAGGCAGAGCGCAGGGTGCCGAGCGGCGTGACGCGCTGGTGATTGAGCCGGGCGCTTCCCTTCAGACGCGCGCCGCAGTCCGCCAGCAGCGCTTCGGTTTCCAGCGCAAAGCGGTCAATATGCTGGGCGCCAATCAGGTGATACGGGTGCTCCGGCGGCAGCTTGTCGCGGTACGCTTCGTCCACCAGATCCAGAGAGCCCGACGAGAAGTGCAGGGCGCTCTGGCCCCGGGTGATAATGGCGCAGCGAAGACCCTGCTTCGAGAGCTTGATGCCGCAGAGCAGGCCTGCCAGCCCGCCGCCGACGATTACGGTATCAAATTTCATCGCGTTGCTCCTTCTCAAGACCGCAAAGCCCCTGGTAGACCCAGCGGGTAAATTCGCTTTCGCGCAGGGCATCGCCCCAGGCGACAGGCTGAATGCCTTTCCAGCGCTCGTTTAAAAACGCGCTGAGCTGATCGAGCGACTGGGTGGCGGTGGTGGTATGAAAACGCTGCAGCAGCCCGGCGGCACGACAGGCGCACAGTTCGCCCTGACAGGTACCCATTCCCACGCGGGTGCGGCGACGAAGATCGAGCAGGCTTGTGACCGTCAGGCTCTCCACCGCGTACTGCACCTCACCGGCGGTGACGGCTTCGCACTCGCATACCAGGCTGCGGCTCAGGCGTCCTTCACCGAGCCACTGCGGCGTTCTGTCGCCGTGGCGGTAAATCGCGGATCCGCGCAGCGGCGCGGGCAGGGAGATGATTTTTTGCAGCGTTTTTTCGGTGGACTGACGCGAGCCGGGCAGCGGCTGGTCTGCCGTCACGCATGTTTCGGTATTCCCCAGCTTGCGGCAGACGGCATCGGTCGCCCACTCGGCCATCAGGCGGTAGGTCATCAGCTTGCCGCCGGTGATGGTGATAAACCCGTCCATGCCGTCGCGCTCGGCGTGATCGAGCAGCACGATGCCCCGGCTGACGTTACGTCCGCTCGGGTCGTTGTCGCTGGCAACCAGCGGACGCACGCCCGCGTAGGCGCGCAGAATACGCGTCTGCGCCATCACCGGGGCCAGTTTTTCCCCTTCGCGCAGCAGGACGTCGACCTCTTCGGCGGTCACGCGGTTGTAGTCAATCTCGCTGTAGTCGATGTGGGTTGAGGTGGTACCGATTAACGAAATGGTGTCGCCCGGCACCAGGATATCGGCATCGGACGGCTTGCGGCAGCGGTTAATAACGTGGTTATTAATGCGGTGGTCGAGGATCAGCAGCGAGCCTTTCGCCGGGAACATGCGCACCGACAGGTCCGCGTATTCCGCGATGCGCTGCCCCCAGATCCCCGCCGCGTTGACCACCACGGCGGCATACAGCTCGCTGTGTTCGTTGTACTGCGTATCAAGGATCCGCACGCCGCAGATACGATTCCCCTCGCGGATAAGCCCGGTCACTTCGTGCCCGGTCAGGATGCGCGCGCCATGCTCGCGGGCGTCCAGCATATTGGCGGCGGTCAGGCGGAAGGGGTCGACGGTGCCGTCAGGCACTTTCACCGCGCCGATAAGCGCCGGGTTAACCGACGGTTCCAGCCGCCGCGCCAGCGCCGGGTCCATGGCCTCAGCCTGAATGCCCGCCGCAGTGCAGGCGGTAATAAAGGTGTCCTGAAAGGCGAGATCATCTTCGGGAAGAGTAATAAAGAGGCCGTTGGTTGGCTCAATGCAGTGGCGGGCGATACGCTTGAGGATCTGGTTTTCAGCAATACATTCGCGCGCGGATTCACCGTCGGTAACCGCATACCGCGCGCCGCTGTGCAGCAGGCCGTGGTTACGCCCGGTTGCGCCCGTGGCGATATCGTGGCGCTCCAGCAGCGTAACGCTTAAGCCGCGAAGGGCGCAGTCGCGTGCGATCCCGGCGCCGGTTGCGCCACCGCCAATGATTATCACATCGCTGTAGCGAGGATCGTGAATGGTCATTGTTTACCCTCTATGTTCGTTTTTTTGTCATTTAGCCATATCAATAGTGTGGTTTGTTTGATTTCGAACATAAACGCGCGAAATTCGAAAGTGAACCGTGATTTCATGCGCTTTTTTGCGCATTCTGTCATATTTCTGTAACAATCTGTGCGTTGATTCACAGTAACAATCACCGTGATTTCTTAACATCCCCGCCTCTGGAATTCAGGTGCGAGCCACCTGCCCATTCAATTCAAGGCCACGGAGGCTGTTATGCTCAGTATCTTCAAACCTGCGCCGCACAGGGCGCGTCTGCCAGAGGCAGAAATTGATCCGCTATACCGCCGTCTGCGCTGGCAAATTTTCCTGGGAATTTTCTTCGGGTACGCGGCGTACTACCTTGTACGTAAAAACTTCGCGCTCGCCATGCCGTATCTGGTGGAGCAGGGCTTCTCCCGCGGCGATCTGGGTTTCGCGCTGTCGGGGATCTCAATCGCCTACGGTTTTTCCAAATTCATCATGGGTTCCGTGTCGGATCGCTCGAATCCGCGCGTGTTCCTGCCCGCCGGCCTGATCCTGGCGGCCGCGGTCATGCTGTTCATGGGCTTTGTGCCGTGGGCGACGTCCAGTATTGCGATTATGTTCGTGCTGCTGTTCCTCTGCGGCTGGTTCCAGGGGATGGGGTGGCCGCCGTGCGGACGTACCATGGTGCACTGGTGGTCGCAGAAGGAACGCGGCGGCATCGTGTCGGTGTGGAACTGCGCGCATAACGTGGGCGGCGGTATTCCGCCGCTGCTGTTCCTGCTGGGGATGGCCTGGTTCAACGACTGGCACGCGGCGCTCTATATGCCTGCCTTTGGCGCCATTCTGGTGGCGATTATTGCCTTCGCCCTGATGCGCGATACGCCGCAGTCCTGCGGCCTGCCGCCGATTGAAGAGTACAAAAACGATTATCCGGATGATTACAGCAAGGAGCACGAAGAAGAGCTGACCGCCAAACAGATCTTCATGAAGTACGTGCTGCCGAACAAGCTGCTGTGGTACATCGCGGTGGCAAACGTGTTCGTTTACCTGCTGCGCTACGGCATCCTCGACTGGTCGCCAACCTACCTGAAAGAGGTTAAGCACTTCGCGCTGGATAAGTCTTCCTGGGCCTATTTCCTGTATGAATATGCCGGGATCCCGGGCACGCTGCTTTGCGGCTGGATGTCGGACAAAGTGTTTAAAGGCAACCGCGGGGCGACGGGCGTGTTCTTTATGACCCTGGTCACCATCGCGACCGTCGTTTACTGGCTCAACCCGCCGGGCAACTCATCAGTAGACATGGCCTGCATGATCGTTATCGGCTTCCTGATTTATGGTCCGGTAATGCTGATCGGCCTGCACGCGCTGGAGCTGGCGCCGAAAAAAGCGGCGGGCACGGCGGCAGGCTTTACCGGCCTGTTCGGCTACCTGGGCGGTTCGGTCGCGGCGAGCGCCATCGTGGGCTACACCGTTGACTTCTTCGGCTGGGACGGCGGCTTTATGGTGATGATCGGCGGCAGCGTGCTGGCGGTACTGCTGCTCATTGTGGTCATGATCGGTGAGAAACGTCACCACGCGGAAGTGCTGGCGCGTCGTCAATAAGGAGCATTGCGATGAAATTATCTTACGTAACAACCGGCCTGCTGCTGGCGGGCCTGATGACAGGCTCCGCGCTGGCGGCGGATAAAATCGTTATCGCCCACCGCGGCGCCAGCGGCTATCTGCCGGAGCATACGCTCCCGGCGAAAGCGATGGCCTATGCCCAGGGCGCGGATTATCTGGAGCAGGATCTGGTGATGACCAAGGACGACCAGCTGGTCGTACTGCATGACCACTACCTGGACCGCGTGACGGACGTGGCGGAGCGTTTCCCGGACCGTGCGCGAAAAGATGGCCGCTACTATGCCATTGATTTCACCCTGGCGGAGATCCGTTCCCTGAAGTTTACCGAAGGCTTCGAGATCGAAAACGGCAAAAAGGTGCAGGTCTATCCGGGACGTTTCCCGATGGGCAAATCTGACTTCCGGATCCATACCTTCCAGGAAGAGATTGAGTTTGTTCAGGGGCTGAACCACTCAACCGGTAAAAATATCGGCATCTACCCGGAGATCAAAGCGCCGTGGTTCCACCATCAGGAAGGCAAAGACATTGCCGCGAAGACGCTGGAGGTGCTGAAGCAGTACGGCTACACCAGCAAGAAGGACAAAGTCTACCTGCAGTGTTTTGACGCCGCCGAGCTGAAGCGCATCAAAACCGAGCTGGAGCCGAAGATGGGGATGAACCTCAATCTGGTGCAGCTGATTGCCTATACCGACTGGAATGAAACCCAGGAGAAGCAGCCGGACGGCAAATGGGTGAACTATAACTACGACTGGATGTTTAAGCCGGGCGCTATGAAGCAGATTGCGCAGTACGCCGACGGCATCGGGCCGGATTACCACATGCTGGTGGCGGAAGGCTCAGCGCCGGGCCACGTGAAGCTGACGGCGATGGTGAAAGAGGCGCACGCCAGCAGGATGCAGGTACATCCGTATACCGTGCGTGCAGACCAGCTGCCGCCGTATGCCACGGACGTGAATCAGCTTTATGAGGTGTTGTATAACCAGGCGGGCGTGGACGGGCTGTTTACGGATTTCCCGGATAAAGCGGTCGAATTCATTCACCGGAAGTAGGTTTGGCAGGTCGGGTAAGGCGAAGCCGCCACCCGACAATCTGGCTCTGCGGCCTGATGCCCTCACCCTAACCCTCTCCCACCGGGAGAGGGGATAAGGACAACATCACATCTCGATCTCTATATCGCCTTTTGCCCGGCAGCAGCAGGGCAAAATTTCCCCTTCGTTGATAAAGGCCAGCGGCTCGGTCAGCCAGTCCACCTGGCCGGCGACCAGGCGGCAGCGGCAGGAGCCGCAGTAGCCGGAACGACACTGGTACTCTACTTCTACCTGATGCGCCTCAAGCGCCACCAGCAGAGAAGGGTGCTCCTCCCGACACAGCACCTCAGTGCCGGAAAGACTTAACGTGACGCGTGACATCAGAGCTGGAAGTTGCTCAGGTCGTCGGTGTTGACTTCAGAATCAATCTGACCGACCAGATAAGAGCTGACTTCCACTTCCTGCGGCGCAACCTGCACGTTATCGGACACCAGCCAGGTGTTGATCCACGGAATCGGGTTAGAGCGCGTCTGGAATGGCAGGTCAAGACCGACGGCCTGCATGCGGATGTTGGTGATGTACTCAACGTACTGGCACAGGATGTCTTTATTCAGGCCAATCATGGAGCCGTCGCGGAACAGGTAGTCGGCCCACTCTTTCTCCTGCTGAGCCGCCAGCACGAACAGGTCGTAGCACTCCTGCTTGCACTCTTCGGCGATTTCCGCCATCTCCGGATCGTCCGTACCGCTGCGCAGCAGGTTCAGCATGTGCTGGGTACCGGTCAGGTGCAGGGCTTCATCGCGGGCAATCAGACGGATGATTTTGGCATTGCCTTCCATCAGCTTGCGCTCGGCAAAGGCGAAGGAGCAGGCGAAGCTCACGTAGAAGCGGATCGCTTCCAGCGCGTTGACGCTCATCAGGCACAGGTAAAGCTGTTTTTTCAGCGCGCGCAGGTTCACGGTGATGGTTTTACCGTTCACGTTGTGCGTACCTTCGCCCAGCAGATGCCAGTAGCTGGTCATCTCGATCAGCTCGTCGTAGTAATGGGCAATGCCTTCCGCGCGCTTCTGGATCTGCTCGTTGGTGACGATATCGTCAAACACCACCGCCGGATCGTTCACGATGTTGCGGATGATGTGGGTGTAAGAGCGGGAGTGGATAGTCTCGGAGAACGCCCAGGTTTCCACCCAGGTTTCCAGCTCCGGAATGGAGATCAGCGGCAGCAGCGCCACGTTCGGGCTACGACCCTGAATGGAGTCCAGCAGCGTCTGGTACTTCAGGTTGCTGATGAAGATATGTTTTTCGTGATCCGGCAGCGACTGGTAATCAATACGGTCGCGGGAGACGTCCACTTCTTCCGGGCGCCAGAAGAAGGAGAGTTGCTTTTCAATCAGCTTTTCGAAGATGTCATATTTTTGCTGATCGTAGCGTGCCACGTTGACCGGCTGGCCGAAGAACATCGGCTCTTTGAGCTGGTCGTTTTTCGTCTGTGAAAAGGTGGTATATGCCATGAGTGTGTCCTGTCTTACGAAATAAAGGCGGGGATATCCCCGCCCTTCATTAGATCTTACATGCGCCGCTTTCGCAGCCATCGTCCTGAATTGACGGTACCATGTCGTCCTGCGCGTCTTCCGCACCGTCACGGGTGTTGTGATAGTACAGGGTTTTCACGCCAAATTTGTAGGCGGTGAGCAGGTCTTTCAGCAATTGCTGCATCGGTACCTTGCCGGACGGGAAGCGCGTCGGGTCATAGTTGGTATTGGCAGAGATCGACTGGTCGATAAACTTCTGCATGATACCCACCAGCTGCAGGTAGCCGTCGTTGTTTGGCATTTCCCACAGCAGCTCGTAGTTGTTGCCCAGCGTTTCGTAGTCCGGTACCACCTGACGCAGCACGCCGTCTTTCGACGCTTTGATGCTGACGTGGCCGCGCGGCGGTTCAATACCGTTGGTGGCGTTAGAGATCTGCGAAGAGGTCTCGGACGGCATCAGGGCAGAGAGCGTAGAGTTACGTAAGCCGTGGGTCTTGATGGACTCGCGCAGGCCTTCCCAGTCGAGATGCAGCGGCTCGCTGACGATCGCATCCAGGTCTTTCTTGTAGGTGTCGATTGGCAGAATGCCTTTCGCGTAGGTGGTTTCGTTGAACCACGGGCACGCGCCTTGCTCTTTCGCCAGCTCGTTAGAGGCTTTCATCAGGTAGTACTGAATCGCTTCGAACGTCTGGTGCGTCAGATTGTTAGCGCTGCCGTCGGAGTAACGCTTGCCGTTTTTCGCCAGCCAGTAGGCGAAGTTGATCACGCCGATACCCAGGGTACGGCGGCCCATCGCACCGCGTTTAGCGGCCGGGATTGGGTAATCCTGGTAGTCCAGCAGGGCGTCTAGCGCGCGAACCGCCAGCACGGCCAGCTCTTCCAGCTCGTCCAGGCTCTTAATCGCGCCCAGGTTGAACGCGGACAGCGTACACAGCGCGATTTCGCCGTTTTCGTCGTTCACGTCTTCCAGCGGTTTGGTCGGCAGGGCGATCTCCAGGCACAGGTTAGACTGGCGCACTGGCGCAACTACTGGATCAAACGGGCTGTGGGTGTTGCAGTGGTCCACGTTCTGGATGTAGATACGGCCGGTAGAGGCACGTTCCTGCATCATCAGGGAGAACAGGTCTACCGCCTTCACGCGCTGCTTGCGGATGCTGTCGTCTTTTTCGTATTTGGTGTACAGACGTTCGAACTCGTCCTGATCGGCAAAGAACGCGTCGTACAGGCCCGGAACGTCGGACGGGCTGAACAGCGTAATGTCTTCGCCTTTCAGTAGACGGGTGTACATCAGCTTGTTGATCTGCACGCCGTAGTCCATGTGACGCACGCGGTTGCCTTCCACGCCGCGGTTGTTTTTCAGGACCAGCAGGCTTTCCACTTCCAGGTGCCACATCGGGTAGAACAGGGTCGCAGCACCGCCGCGCACGCCGCCCTGAGAGCAGGATTTTACGGCCGTCTGGAAGTGTTTATAGAACGGGATACAGCCGGTGTGGAACGCTTCACCGCCGCGAATCGGGCTGCCCAGCGCACGGATGCGACCGGCGTTGATGCCGATACCGGCACGCTGGGAGACGTATTTCACGATGGCGCTGGAGGTGGCGTTGATGGAATCCAGGCTGTCACCACACTCGATCAGTACGCAGGAGCTGAACTGACGGGTGGGAGTACGCACGCCAGACATGATTGGCGTCGGCAGAGAAATCTTGAACGTGGATACCGCATCGTAGAAACGCTTCACGTATTCCAGACGGGTGTCACGCGGGTAGTTAGAGAACAGGCAGGCGGCCACCAGAATATAGAGGAACTGGGCGCTTTCGTAGATCTCACCGGTTACACGGTTCTGAACCAGGTATTTGCCTTCGAGCTGCTTCACCGCCGCGTAGGAGAAGTTCATGTCGCGCCAGTGATCGATAAACCCGTTCATCTGCTCGAACTCTTCTTCCGTATAGTCTTCCAGCAGATGCGTGTCGTATTTGCCCAGCTCAACCATTTTCACCACGTGATCGTAAAGCTTCGGCGGCTCAAACTGACCGTAGGCTTTTTTACGCAGGTGGAAAATCGCCAGACGTGCAGCGAGGTACTGATAATCCGGTGCTTCGCGGGAGATGAGGTCTGCCGCTGCTTTAATGATCGTTTCGTGGATATCAGACGTTTTGATGCCGTCGTAGAACTGAATGTGAGAACGCAGTTCAACCTGGGAGATAGATACGTTGTTCAGTCCTTCTGCTGCCCAGTCGAGAACTCGATGGATTTTGTCCAGATTGATACGCTCGGTAGTACCGTCGCGCTTTGTCACCAGCAGACTCTGATTCATGTGGGTTTTACCTGTCCGTGAAATAAAAAATATCCCCCGTTTATCCACAGAACCGTCTTGTGACTAACTCTGTGGATAAATACTACATGTAGGGGGTTTGCGATAAGAAAAACGCTATATGGTGAGTATTCTAGTATCGAATCTTTTCAGCACAAGGGTTGATTTTGGCGTTAAATTGAGGTTGTGAAAGGGTAAAAAAGGCTAAGTCCTCGTACCGTAAGGCCTGGAAGACATGTCAATAATTAAGAAAAAAAATTCAAAATTTGATCGAGTGCTGATTTCTTCAACGGGAGGTCAGAATTGCGCAACATGATGTCGCGCAATCTTTATAAGAATAACGAATGACGTTAGTCGTTTTTGGCGGTTGTGTGCAACATATAGTTAACATCAACGCCCGGTGCGAGTTTGAATTTATTGGTTAGCGGATTGTAGTGCAGGCCGGTGATGTGCTGCTCTTTGAGCCACGTCTGGTCAACCCAGCTTAACAGCTCCGCAGGCTTGATGAATTTCTTCACGTCGTGCGTCCCTTTCGGCACCATGCGCAGCACATACTCCGCGCCGACAACGGCCATCAGCCAGGCTTTACCGTTGCGGTTGATGGTTGAGAAGAAGACCTGTCCACCCGGTTTCACCAGTTTTGCACAGGCGTGCACCACCGACTGCGGATCGGGAACGTGCTCCAGCATCTCCATGCAGGTCACCACATCGTACTGATGGGCGTGTTTTGCCGCGTGCTCTTCCACGGTTTCCTGCACGTATTCCACCTGTATGCCGGACTCCAGCGCGTGAAGGCGGGCAACCTGGAGCGGTTCAAAGCCCATATCCAGGCCCGTAACATTCGCCCCTTCGCGCGCCATGCTCTCAGCCAGGATGCCGCCACCGCAGCCGACGTCGAGCACTTTCTTACCGAACAGACCGCCGGAACGCTCCGCGATATAGCCCAGACGCAGCGGGTTAATGCGATGCAGCGGTTTGAACTCACCTTCGAGATCCCACCAGCGGGACGCCACCGCTTCAAATTTGGCAATCTCTTCGTGGTCAACGTTGTGAGCCACCGGGGATTTTTCGGCATTCATGGGCGCTTTTACTCCTTATTTAGCAAGACAAAGGAGTATATCAGGCAATCCCCGTGAATAAAGCGTATAGGTTTACCTCAATCACCTCGGCTGTGTTATAATTTGCGACCTTTGAATCCGGGATACAGTAGAGGGATAGCGGTTAGATGAGCGACCTTGCGAGAGAAATTACACCGGTTAACATCGAGGAAGAGCTGAAGAGCTCCTATCTGGACTATGCGATGTCGGTCATTGTTGGCCGTGCGCTGCCGGACGTCCGCGATGGCCTTAAGCCGGTACACCGTCGCGTACTATACGCCATGAACGTATTGGGCAATGACTGGAATAAAGCCTATAAAAAATCTGCCCGCGTCGTCGGTGACGTCATCGGTAAATATCACCCGCATGGTGATACCGCCGTTTATGACACCATCGTTCGTATGGCGCAGCCATTCTCCTTGCGTTACATGCTGGTAGATGGTCAGGGTAACTTTGGTTCAGTCGACGGCGACTCCGCTGCGGCGATGCGTTATACGGAAATCCGTATGTCGAAAATCGCTCATGAGCTGATGGCCGACCTGGAAAAAGAGACCGTTGATTTCGTCGATAACTACGACGGCACCGAGCGCATCCCAGATGTGATGCCAACCAAGATCCCGAACCTGTTGGTTAACGGTTCCTCCGGTATCGCGGTCGGTATGGCAACCAACATTCCGCCGCACAATATCACCGAGGTGATCAACGGCTGCCTGGCCTATATCGACGATGAAGACATCAGCATTGAAGGGCTGATGGAACACATCCCGGGTCCGGACTTCCCAACGGCGGCGATCATCAACGGTCGTCGCGGTATTGAAGAAGCTTACCGCACCGGCCGCGGCAAGATTTACATCCGTGCCCGCGCCGAAGTGGAAGCGGACGCTAAAACCGGCCGTGAAACCATCATTGTTCACGAGATCCCGTATCAGGTGAACAAAGCGCGTCTGATTGAAAAAATCGCCGAGCTGGTAAAAGAAAAACGTGTTGAAGGCATCAGCGCGCTGCGTGACGAGTCTGACAAAGACGGTATGCGCATCGTGATTGAGATCAAACGCGACGCGGTGGGTGAGGTTGTGCTGAACAACCTGTACTCCCAGACTCAGCTTCAGGTCTCCTTCGGTATCAACATGGTTGCGCTGCACCAAGGTCAGCCGAAGATCATGAACCTGAAAGAGATCCTGAGCGCGTTCGTGCGTCACCGCCGTGAAGTGGTGACCCGTCGTACCATCTTCGAACTGCGCAAAGCGCGCGACCGTGCGCACATCCTTGAAGCGCTGGCGGTTGCGCTGGCCAACATCGACCCGATCATCGAACTGATCCGTCGTGCGCCAACCCCGGCGGAAGCGAAAGCAGCCCTGGTTTCCCGTCCGTGGGATCTGGGTAACGTTGCCGCGATGCTGGAACGTGCGGGCGATGACGCAGCGCGTCCAGAGTGGCTGGAACCTGAATTCGGCGTGCGTGACGGTCAGTATTACCTGACTGAACAGCAGGCTCAGGCGATTCTGGATCTGCGTCTGCAGAAACTGACCGGCCTTGAGCACGAAAAACTGCTCGACGAATACAAAGAGCTGCTGGAACAGATTGCTGAACTGCTGCATATCCTGGGCAGCGCAGAGCGTCTGATGGAAGTGATCCGTGAAGAGCTGGAGCTGGTCCGCGATCAGTTCGGCGATGCGCGCCGCACCGAAATCACCGCGAACAGCTCTGATATCAACATTGAAGATCTGATCAACCGCGAAGACGTGGTGGTCACCCTGTCTCACCAGGGCTATGTGAAGTATCAGCCGCTGACCGACTACGAAGCACAGCGTCGTGGCGGTAAAGGCAAGTCTGCAGCGCGTATTAAAGAAGAAGACTTTATTGACCGCCTGCTGGTGGCGAACACCCATGACACGATCCTCTGCTTCTCCAGCCGCGGTCGTCTGTACTGGATGAAAGTTTATCAGCTGCCGGAAGCGAGCCGCGGCGCGCGTGGCCGTCCAATCGTCAACCTGCTGCCGCTGGAAGCGAACGAACGTATCACCGCCATCCTGCCGGTACGCGAGTACGAAGAGGGCGTGAACGTCTTTATGGCGACCGCCAGCGGTACCGTGAAGAAAACCGCGCTGACCGAGTTCAGCCGCCCACGTTCCGCCGGGATCATCGCGGTGAACCTGAACGAAGGCGACGAGCTGATCGGTGTGGATCTGACCTCCGGTTCTGATGAAGTGATGCTGTTCTCTGCGGCCGGTAAAGTGGTGCGCTTTAAAGAGAACGCCGTCCGTGCAATGGGTCGTACCGCTACGGGCGTTCGTGGTATCAAACTGGCTGGCGAAGACAGCGTTGTTTCTCTGATTATTCCGCGCGGTGAAGGGGCTATCCTGACCGTGACGCAGAATGGTTACGGTAAACGTACGGCGGAAGGGGAATACCCAACCAAGTCTCGCGGCACGCAGGGCGTTATCTCTATCAAAGTGACCGAGCGCAACGGTTCCGTTGTGGGCGCGGTGCAGGTAGACGATGCCGACCAGATCATGATGATCACCGATGCCGGTACGCTGGTGCGTACCCGCGTGTCTGAGATCAGCGTGGTGGGGCGTAACACCCAGGGCGTGATCCTCATCCGTACAGCGGAAGATGAAAACGTGGTGGGTCTGCAGCGCGTTGCTGAGCCGGTGGATGACGAAGAGCTCGATTCCATCGACGGTAGCGTTGCGGAAGGCGATGATGATATCGCGCCGGAAGCCGACACCGACGATGACGTAGCGGATGACGCTGACGAGTAATGTCTCCTGATGCAAAAAAGGGCCGGATTCCGGCCCTTTTCTTTTGCACAAGCAGATAAGTCAACGTTGCGACCTGGCGCGTTTACCGCTACCTTAACCACATTCTTTTGACCCCGACGGCGGAGCCTCGCCCCCTTGAAATACCTCGTCTCCTTTCGTACTACGCTGAAAGTTTCTCGCTATCTGTTTCGGGCGCTGGCGCTCTTGCTCTGGCTGCTGGTGGCCTTGTTCTCGGTGTTTTACATCGTTAACGCGCTGCACCAGAAAGAAGCGGAGATCCGCCAGGAGTTTAACTTAAGCTCCGACCAGGCCCAGCGCTACATTCAGCGAACGTCTGACGTGATGAAGGAGCTGAAGTATATTGCCGAAAATCGTCTGACGGCGGAAAACGGCATCCTTGCGCTTCGCGGGCGGAATGACAATACCGAAGTCCCGGACTTCCAGCCGCTGTTCCCGGACTCCGATTGCTCCACCATGAGCAATACCTGGCGCGGGTCGCTGGAATCCCTTGCCTGGTTTATGCGCTACTGGCGCGACAATTTCTCCGCCGCCTATGACCTGAACCGCGTATTCCTGATTGGCAGCGAAAATCTCTGCATGGCTGACTTTGGCCTGCGCGACGTGCCCGTTGAGCGTGACGATGCGCTGAAAAGCCTGCATGAACGTATTGTGAAATACCGCAATGCGCCGCAGGACGAGCGCGGGAATAACATCTTCTGGGTTAGCCAGGGCCCGCGCCCGGGCGTGGGCTATTTCTACGCCCTGACGCCGGTGTATCTGGGCAATCGCCTGCAGGCGCTGCTGGGGATTGAGCAGACCATTCGCATGGAAAACTTTTTCACCCCGGGCAGCCTGCCTATGGGGGTGACCATTCTGGATGAAAACGGTCATCAGCTGATCTCACTTGCCGGGCCGGATAACCGGTTAAACGTCGAACCGCACTGGATGCAGGAGCGGTCGTGGTTTGGCTATACCTCCGGCTTCCGCGAACTGGTGCTGAAGAAGAGCCTGCCGCCTTCGTCGCTAAGTATTGTCTACTCGGTGCCAGTGGACATGGTGCTTGAGCGGATACGCATTCTCATCATGAATGCCATTCTGCTGAACCTGATCGCGGGTGGTGCGCTGTTCACCCTGGCGCGTATGTATGAGCGGAAAATCTTTATTCCGGCCGAAAGCGACGCCCAGCGGCTGGAGGAACACGAGCAGTTTAACCGGAAGATTGTCGCGTCGGCGCCGGTGGGGATCTGCATTCTGCGTACCCAGGACGGAACCAACATCCTGAGTAACGAGCTGGCGCATAACTACCTGAACATGCTGACGCACGAAGACCGCCAGAGGCTGACGCAAATTATCTGCGGTCAGCAGGTTAACTTTGTCGACGTGCTCACCAGCACGCACACCAACCTGCAGATCAGCTTTGTGCATTCCCGCTATCGCAATGAAAACGTGGCGATTTGCGTGCTGGTGGATGTCTCCGCGCGCGTGAAGATGGAAGAGTCGCTGCAGGAGATGGCCCAGGCGGCGGAGCAGGCCAGCCAGTCGAAATCCATGTTCCTTGCCACCGTCAGCCACGAGCTGCGAACGCCGCTGTACGGGATCATCGGTAACCTCGACCTGCTGCAGACCAAAGAGTTGCCGAAAGGGGTCGACAGGCTGGTGACGGCGATGAACAACTCCTCCAGCCTGCTGCTGAAAATCATCAGCGATATTCTCGACTTCTCTAAAATCGAGTCTGAGCAGCTGAAAATCGAGCCGCGGGAGTTCTCGCCGCGCGAGGTGATGAACCACATCAGCGCCAACTATCTGCCGCTGGTGGTGCGTAAACAGCTGGGGCTCTACTGCTTTATTGAACCTGACGTGCCGCTGACGCTGCACGGCGATCCGATGCGCCTGCAGCAGGTCATCTCAAACCTGCTCAGCAACGCCATCAAATTCACCGACGTTGGCTGTATCGTGTTGCACGTTTGCCGGGCGGGGGATTACCTGAGCATTCGCGTGCGCGACACGGGCGTCGGCATCCCGGCGAAGGAAGTGGTCCGCCTGTTCGACCCGTTCTTCCAGGTCGGGACCGGCGTGCAGCGTAACTTCCAGGGCACCGGACTGGGGCTGGCGATTTGTGAGAAGCTAGTCAGCATGATGGACGGTGATATTTCCGTGGATACCGAGCCCGGCATGGGCAGCCAGTTCACCATCCGTATTCCGCTCTATTCGGCGCAGTATCCGGCAAAAGCGACGGTGGACGGGCTGAGCGACAAGCGCTGCTGGCTGGCGGTGCATAACGCCTCGCTGAATGATTACCTGACGGCGCTGCTTGCCCACAGTGGAGTCAGGGTGTGTCTCTATGAAGGTCAAACACCGGACGTGGACGATGTGCTGATCGCCGACGAGATGCCGGGGCAACCGTGGCAGGGGAGAGGGTCGGTGCTCTTCTGCCGTCGCCACATCGGCATTCCTGTCGAGCGTGCGCCCGGGGAATGGGTACACAGTGTTGCAACGCCGCACGAGCTGTTGAGCCTGCTGGCGCGCATCTACAAAGTGGAGCTGGAAGAGCGTGACGGCGCGGGCGGATTGCCGTCACCGGAGTCTCTGGCGTCGGTAAATGACGATATGATGATTCTGGTGGTGGATGACCATCCGATTAACCGTCGCCTGCTGGCTGACCAGCTGGGATCGCTGGGCTACCAGTGCAAAACCGCCAATGACGGCGTGGATGCGCTGAATGTGCTGAGTAAAAATCATATTGATATCGTGCTTAGCGACGTCAACATGCCAAACATGGACGGCTACCGTCTGACGCAGCGCATCCGACAGCTGGGCCTGACGCTGCCGGTGGTGGGCGTAACGGCGAACGCGCTGGCGGAAGAGAAACAGCGTTGTCTGGAGTCAGGCATGGACAGCTGTCTGTCGAAACCGGTGACGCTGGACGTGCTGAAGCAGACGTTGTCGATTTACGCGGATCGCGTGAGAAAAACCAGAATATAAAAAAGGCCCGCAAGGGCCTTTTCGCTTTTCAACCCTCTCACCGTGGGAGAGGGACGGGGTGAGGGCCTCAGGCCGCACACCCGTCCGGGATCAATCCTTGTCCGATGCGCTCAGCGTAACGGAGGAGAGATAGTTCAGCAGAGCAATATCGTTGTCCACGCCCAGCTTCATCATCGCTGATTTCTTCTGGCTGCTGATGGTTTTAATGCTGCGGTTCAGCTTCTTGGCAATCTCGGTTACCAGGAAACCTTCTGCGAACAGGCGCAGAACTTCACTCTCTTTCGGGGACAGGCGTTTGTCACCGTAGCCACCCGCGCTGATTTTTTCCAGCAGACGAGAGACGCTCTCAGGGGTGAACTTCTTGCCTTTCTGCAGCGCAGCGAGCGCTTTTGGCAGATCGGTCGGGGCGCCCTGTTTCAGCACAATCCCTTCGATGTCCAGATCCAACACCGCGCTCAGGATCGCCGGGTTGTTGTTCATGGTCAGAACAATGATCGAGATATCCGGGAAGTGACGTTTAATGTATTTGATGAGCGTGATCCCATCACCGTATTTGTCTCCAGGCATGGAGAGATCGGTAATGAGCACGTGTGCATCAAGCTTTGGGAGGTTATTGATCAGTGCTGTAGAGTCTTCAAATTCACCGACTACATTCACCCACTCGATCTGTTCAAGTGATTTGCGAATACCGAACAGTACAATCGGATGGTCATCGGCAATAATTACGTTCATATTGTTCATGTATAAGGCTACCTTGCTACAGCAAGCTTTTGACGTAGGCGTCAATGTCGCTGATGTATTTTTCAATGCCAGAGGCATCTTTCTCACGAATTAGATGTTCCAGCGTTTCACATAACTGCTTGCCGGGAACCAGATTAAGCATGGCAAACACCCCTTTAAGCCGGTGTGCTGTCTGTGCCAGCGCTGCAAAATCATTCGCAGCGGACTCAGTATACAACCGCTTAACATCATCTGGTACTGTATCAACAAAGAGTGAATAGTATCCGCTGGCGTGAAGCTCGGCATTTTCATTGCCGCCTAACGGTGACTCCGTTATCTCTTCCTGCGCCAGCTGCTCTTCTATTAGTTGTAGTACAGCTTCCTGCATCGCATTGCTTATATTAAAGTTGACGCGCAGCTGGCCAGGGCCGATTTTCCGCACGCCTGACTCATCATCGCTTAAAAGCAAGCCGGAGGCAGTAAGATTAGACGGATTATCAGTTAAAAACAGATCAAATTCTTGACTTGCAAGTCTTTCATCCGGCGTGATGCAGGCCGCTCCCCAGTTTTCTAACTGACGAACGACAATATTGCGGATCTCGTTCGAGGTCACATCGACCATCACCACGACGTCATCCAGCAGACGTTCTTCATCCTCTTCCTGCGGATTGGCCGCCATTTTCACATGCAGAGAATAGCGGGTGCCGAGGGATTCACGGGCTTTGATATTCAGGTGGCCGCCAAGCTTACGCGCCAGCTGATCGCACAGCCAGAAGGTCAGGGCATTGGCCTTGCCGTAGCGATCGCTCTGCGTGTCATTCAGGAACGGGAAGTGCAGATTATCAATTTCACTTGTTGTGACGCCTTCCCCGGTATCCAGGATGCGGAACGTCAGACGGTCTTCTGCCGACTCCTCGGTGCTGACTTCAAGGGTGATCTTGCCGATCTGCGTGGTGGTCACGGCGTACTGAATAATCATCAGCAGAATGCGGCGCAGCGCTTCGCGATCGCCGTGGCGTTCGTCATTCGCAGGGAGATTGTTATTGATCAGCAGCTGCAGCCCTTTGCGCTTAATGACGGGCAGCACTTCCGGCACCACTTCATCGATCAGATCCTGGATGGAGAAGAGGGCTGGTGTTCCCTTCCAGAAATCATTTTCCAGCATGTTCGCCAGCTGGATCTCATCAACCATTCTGACCAGCGAATCGGCCTGGCAGGCAAGCTGGTGGCTTTCAGAGGTGTTTAACGCCGCCGCCTGGGTCGCCAGCGTTTTTAACGGCTGCTTGAAGGCATCGCCGATGTTCTGCATAAATGCGGCGCGCCCCTGCTGGTTTTTCTCATACAGCCTTTGCGCCTGCTTGAGCTTTTTATTGACCAGCACTTCGCGATCCTGATCGCGGATAATGAATATTTGCGTGCGGGGAGCCACCTGGCTGCGGAACTGACGGATCTCGTACAGTTCATTGTTGATGGTGGCCTGAATCACCCCCTGGTGTTGATCCGCCATGGTGGTGATGTTCTGCAGGTTAAGATGCGGCAGCAGATGGTCGGCAATTTTGTTGCTCATCACCGTACGATTCGCCTCCTGGTCATGAACCAAGACCCCAAGCGGCAGCACGGAAACAATCTCTTCATTCAGTGCACGCAATACGCGCAGCTCATTGTTGGTACCGGCCGGAACCGCAGAGGCGTCGCTCTGACGCCCCGTCTGGAAACGGAAGGTGCTGTAGCCAAACAGCGCCAGCGCCAGCAGACCGATATTCAGCAGCAGAGGCAGCAGAATATTTTGCAGGGTGTCGAGCAACAGCGTGCCAAACGGCACCTGCCACACGAGACGCATGCCGGTCGAGTTCAGCGATGAGGCAATTTCGATTTTCGAGCCGTTAAAGGAGATCGATACGCTCTCTGCGGCCTCTTTGTCGGACGCCGCACGCATGTTCTGGGTGCTGCTGTCTGGCTCCAGGCGGAAGCTGTCGAGCGGCATATCCGGCGGGATTAAATCATTAATCGGTAAATCGAAGGCCACCACCGTCGCCAGATGCCCTGGCTGGTTGAACGTGGTGCGCAGGGTAAAATAATGACCGTTTTGCCAGGCCAGACGACGCAGGGAAGAGAAGCTCTCACGCTCATCAAGGGCGTTCGCCTGCTGCAGCATCTCTGCCCGGCGGGAATCGACGATGCTGCCCACGGTTGTCTCTTTAAAGCCGGACGAGAGATCTTTTAACGGCAGCGTAGAGATCAGGATCATGCTGTTGTCCTGACCGTTCAGATAGTACATCGACCACGGTACCGTTTCGGCCCCCCAGAGGGTATCCAGATAGGTCGAAATACGCTGCGTCATCTCAAGCGTCGCGCTGTCGTGAGAGCCAAAGATAAGGGCCTCGGTCTTACGCTGCGGTTTTTCGAGATAATAGACATCCTGCTTAAGTCGCGTCTCCTGAAGTCCATCCCCGGACGAGGAGGTCGGGGCAGCAGCGATATTGTCGTAAATCTGCCAGGTGGCGTAGCGCCAGGTGTCTATGCGCTTATGCACGGCGTGGGTGATATCCACGACCTGATAGCTCTTATCCTTCAGCCAGGCGTTAACCGCGCTTTGTACCATCACCCCCATGGTGACTAACAGCACAACGATCAAAAGAAGAAAGAAACGGGTGATGCTCCCGGGGAGAAGGGAGAATTTGCTCGGGGCGGTAGTTTCAGTCTGACTCATTGATATCTTTAACCCGTTATGGTCGTGCTCTGTGGCGATAGGGCAGTATAAAGGGTAATAACTGAATTTCCAGCGCGACTGTCCGGGAAGAGGCGACTTTTTCTCCGGACAATATCGGCGGCGGGGAGTGCAGAAAACATGTACAAACTCGCCATGCGCGTACAAATAATCGACCCACGCCGTCAATAAATAGCACGAATTAACAAGAAATTAAGTCTTGTACCAATTTATGGACTTCGAAGAATACCCGAAGAGAATTTAGTTAATAGTCGTTACAATTACGGTGCGGTAGCACAAAAAAAGAGAAGTTACGTAAAGAAAGGTAAAAAAAAACCGAATGCGGAGCATCCGGTTCAATTAGGGATAAACAGACATTCAAAACTGAATTAGATCTGTACGGTAAAGTCGATGGTCTGCACTATTTCTCTGACGACAAGAGTGCCGACGGCGACCAGACTTACATGCGTCTTGGCTTCAAAGGCGAAACTCAGGTTAACGATCAGCTGACCGGTTACGGCCAGTGGGAATACCAGATCCAGGGCAACACCTCTGAAAGTGACAACCAGGCCTGGACGCGTGTGGCGTTCGCGGGTCTGAAATTCGCTGACGCGGGTTCTTTCGATTACGGTCGTAACTACGGCGTAATCTACGATGTAACCTCCTGGACCGACGTTCTGCCAGAATTTGGCGGCGATACTTACGGTGCGGACAACTTCCTGCAGTCCCGTGCTAACGGCGTGGCGACCTACCGCAACCAGGACTTCTTTGGTCTGGTGGATGGCCTGAACTTTGCCCTGCAGTATCAGGGGAAAAACGGCAGCGTAAGCGGTGAAAACGACACCGGTCGTAGCCTGCTGAAACAGAACGGCGACGGCTACGGTGCATCCGTGACCTATAACCTGGGTGAAGGCTTCAGCATCGGTGGTGCAATGTCTTCTTCCAAACGTACCGCTGACCAGAACAACACCGCTAACCTGGCGCTGAAGGGCGAAGGCGATCGTGCTGAAGTTTATTCTGGTGGTCTGAAATACGACGCCAACAACATCTACCTTGCGGCGCAATACTCCCAGACCTACAACGCAACCCGTTTCGGCAATTCTCAGAGCAGCAGCGACATTTACGGCTTTGCTAACAAAGCGCAGAACTTCGAAGTGGTTGCTCAGTACCAGTTCGACTTCGGCCTGCGTCCGTCCGTGGCTTACCTGCAGTCTAAAGGGAAAGACATCGAAGGTTACGGCGATCAGGATCTGCTGAAATATGTTGATGTTGGTGCGACTTACTACTTCAACAAAAACATGTCCACCTACGTGGATTACAAAATCAACCTGGTTGATGAAAATGAATTCACCCGTCAGGCGGGTATCGGTACTGACGATATCGTAGCGCTGGGTCTGGTTTACCAGTTCTAATCGCTTCATCGTGTGACGTAAGGGGCCTGCTGGCCCCTTTTTTGTGTCTCGCAGATTCGAACAACTCACCCGTTTTGGTGTACTCTTGCCGCCCTGGCATGAGGATAATAATGAATGGATATGACTTTTTTACGCGCCAGCTTTCTGGCTATGCTTTTTTTCCTGACCGCGTGTGACGATTCCGCGCCCGTGGCGAAAGCCGACGCACCCGCCGCGACGGTGCTCGAAGGCAAAACGATGGGCACCTTCTGGCGCGTCAGCGTGATGAACCTCGATAAAACACGCACAGATGAGCTACGCGGCAAAATCCAGTCTCAGCTGGATGCCGACGATCAGCTGCTCTCAACCTATAAAAATGACTCGGCGCTGATGCGCTTTAACCTCTCCACCAGCACCTCCCTGTGGCCGGTGAGCGAGGCGATGGCCGATATCGTGACCGAATCTATACGCGTGGGTTATAAAACCAACGGCGCGATGGATGTGACCGTCGGACCCCTGGTAAACCTCTGGGGATTTGGACCTAACAAACAGCCGGTGACCACGCCCGAACAGGCGGCCATTGATGACGCCCGCGCCCGGACAGGGCTGCAGCATCTGACGGTGATCAATCAGTACGGACAACAGTACCTGCAAAAGGATATCCCCGATCTGTTTGTCGATCTGTCGACGGTAGGGGAAGGCTATGCGGCGGATCATCTTGCAGCGCTGATGGCCCAGGAAGGCATTTCCCGCTATCTGGTCTCCGTGGGCGGCGCGCTAGTCAGCCGGGGGATGAACGCCAGCGATAAGCCGTGGCGCGTAGCGATTCAAAAGCCGACCGATCGGCAAAATGCCGTACAGGCGATAGTGGATATCAACGGACATGGCATCAGTACCTCCGGGAGCTATCGTAACTATTACGAGCTTGACGGGAAGCGTATTTCGCATGTTATCGATCCGCAGACCGGCCGTCCCATCACGCATAACCTGGTCTCGGTGACGGTCATCGCCCCAACGGCGCTGGAAGCGGATGCCTGGGATACTGGCTTAATGGTTCTCGGCCCGGAAAAAGCCAAAGAGGTGGTTCGCCAGGAAGGGCTGGCGGTTTATATGATCACCAAAGAGGGCGACGGGTTCAAAACCTGGAGCTCGCCGCAGTTCAATAGCTTCCTGGTGCGCGACAAAAATTAAAAAGCAAGGTTGCGGGTTTTTTATCAGTGGCACTCAGGCAGGCTCTATGTATGCTTACAAGAGGAGCCGATAATGAGAAACTCAACCTTTATTACCGATGAGGATCGCTGGCAGGCCGTGCTGGCCCGCGATCCGCTCGCTGACGAACAGTTTGTCTTCGCCGTGCAGACGACGGGTATTTTCTGCCGCCCGTCATGCCGCGCCCGCCACGCGCTGCGTAAAAACGTCCGCTTTTATCCCGATGCCCACCATGCCGTTCAGGCAGGGTTTCGCCCGTGCAAGCGCTGCATGCCGGACAAACGCGATCCGCAGGCGCAGAAGCTGGCAAAAGTGGAACACGCCTGCCGTCTTCTGGAGCAGGATCCCACGCTAACCCTGGAGGGGCTGGCGCAGCAGGTCGCCATGAGTCCTTTCCATTTCCACCGTCTGTTTAAGTCCGTGACCGGCATGACGCCAAAGGCCTGGCAGCAGGCGGCGCGAGGCCAGCGCCTGCGCACCGCGCTTGCACAGGGAGACAAAGTTACCGACGCCGTGCTGGCGGCGGGGTTTCCCGACAGCAGCAGCTATTATCGCAAAGCCAACGATGCCCTGGGCATGACGGCGAAGCAGTACCGCAAAGGGGATGCGGCAGTGCGTTATGCCATCAGCGACTGCTCGTTAGGACGCTGTCTGGTTGCGGAAAGCGAGCGGGGGATCTGCGCGATCCTGCTGGGTGACAGCGATGAAGAATTAGCCGAAGAGCTTGCCGCGCATTTTCCAAAAGCAGCGCATGCGCCGCTGGAAGAGGATTTCGCACAGCGGATCCAGCAGGTGATTGCCAGTATTGATAACCGCGATGTACCACTTGCGCTGCCGCTGGATATTCGCGGAACCGCGTTCCAGCAGCGCGTCTGGCAGGCCCTTCGCAACATTCCCTGCGGCGAAACGGCAAGTTACCGGCAGGTGGCTCAGGCGATTGGCCAGCCCAGTGCGGTACGCGCCGTTGCCGGAGCCTGTGCGGCAAACACGCTGGCGATTGTGATCCCCTGTCATCGCGTGGTTCGGAACGACGGCGCGCTGTCGGGTTACCGTTGGGGCTCGGCGCGAAAGGCGCTATTACTGAAACGTGAGGCGAAACGCCAGGAGGGATAATGCTCGATCTTTTTGCGGATGCTGAACCCTGGCAGGAGCCGCTTGCTCCGGGAGCGGTGATCCTGCGCCGTTTTGCACTCTCCCGTGCGGCGGCGCTTCTTGCCGGTATCGACGAGGTGACGGCGGTTTCGCCATTTCGCCATATGGTGACGCCGGGCGGCTACACCATGTCGGTGGCCATGGCCAACTGCGGCGAACTGGGCTGGGCGACGAACGAGCGGGGCTATCTGTATGCTCCGAACGATCCCGCTACCGGCCAGCCGTGGCCCCCGATGCCCGCGATTTTTCAGTCTCTCTGCCACGAGGCCGCCGTGGCAGCGCAGTATCCTGACTTCCGGCCAGATGCCTGCCTGATCAACCGCTACGCCGTTGGCGCGAAGCTCTCGCTGCATCAGGACAAGGATGAACCCGATCTTCGCGCGCCTATCGTCTCGGTATCGTTAGGTTTGCCTGCCGTCTTCCAGTTTGGGGGATTACGCCGCAACGACCCGCTCAAGCGCATTATGCTGGAACATGGCGATGTGGTGGTGTGGGGCAGGGAGTCGCGGCTTTATTATCACGGCATTCAGCCGCTGAAGCCCGGGATCCACCCGCTCACGGGCGAGTACCGTTTTAACCTGACCTTCCGTCAGGCGGGGCACAGTAAACTAAAATAAGAATTATTCTTGATGTACACGCAGGGCAGTTTACACTGCTGGCTGATTTTTATTGTCCGGATTGCCTGCATGCAACTACTTCTCCTCGTCTGGCGTCAGTATCGCTGGCCCTTCATCGCAGTAATGGCGTTAAGCCTTGCCAGCGCCGCGCTGGGGATTGGCCTGATCGCGTTTATTAACGTGCGGTTGATTGAAATGACCGACACTTCGCTCTCCGTTCTGCCGGAGTTTCTCGGCCTGCTGCTCCTGCTGATGGCGGTTACGCTCGGTTCCCAGCTGGCGCTGACCACACTCGGGCACCATTTCGTTTTCCGTTTGCGCAGTGAGTTTATCAAGCGGATCCTCGATACTCAGGTAGAGCGCGTTGAGCAGCTCGGCAGCGCTTCCCTGCTGGCGGGGCTGACCAGCGACGTGCGCGCCATTACCATCGCGTTCGTTCGTCTGCCGGAGCTGGTGCAGGGGATCATTCTGACCTTTGGTTCGGCCGCCTATCTCGCCTGGCTCTCCAGCAAAATGCTGGCGGTGACCGCGCTGTGGATTGTCATTACCATCTGGGGCGGCTTTATGCTGGTGTCGCGCGTCTATAAACACATGGCGGTACTGCGCGAAACCGAAGATAAGCTTTATAACGATTACCAGACGGTGCTGGAAGGGCGCAAAGAGCTCACCCTGAACCGCGAGCGCGCCGAGCATATCTTTAATCATCTCTATATCCCGGACGCGCGCGAATACCGTCATCATATTATTCGCGCCGATACCTTCCACCTGAGCGCGGTGAACTGGTCAAACATCATGATGCTGGGCGCCATTGGCCTGGTATTCTGGATGGCGAATGGCCTGGGCTGGGCGGACACCAACGTCGCGGCAACCTACTCGCTGACGCTGCTGTTTTTGCGCACGCCGCTGCTCTCAGCGGTCGGTGCGCTGCCCACCCTGCTGAGTGCGCAGGTGGCATTTAATAAGCTCAAAAAATTCGATCTCGCGCCGTTCAAGGCCGAATTCCCACGCCCGCAGGCCTTCCCGAACTGGCAGACGCTGGAGCTGCGTAACGTGACGTTCCGCTATCAGGACAGCGCTTTCTCCGTGGGACCGGTCAACCTGACGATCCGCCGCGGTGAACTGCTGTTCCTCATCGGCGGTAACGGCAGCGGTAAATCTACGCTGGCGATGTTGCTGACCGGACTCTATCAGCCGCAGTCGGGCGAGATTTTGCTGGACGGCAAGGCGCTAAGCGCGGAGAAGCCCGAGGATTACCGCAAGCTTTTCTCGGCGGTGTTCACCGACGTCTGGCTGTTCGATCGGCTGCTGGGGCCGGAAGGGCAACAGGCCAATCCGGCGCTGGTGGAAAAATGGCTGGCGCAGCTGCAGATGTCGCACAAGCTGGAACTTCAGGACGGTAAAATTCTCAATCTGAAGCTTTCCAAAGGGCAGAAAAAGCGCGTGGCGCTGCTGCTGGCGCTGGCGGAAGAGCGTGACATCATCCTGCTGGACGAGTGGGCTGCGGATCAGGACCCGCATTTCCGCCGCGAGTTTTATCAGGTGCTGCTGCCGCTGATGCAGGAGATGGGCAAAACCATTTTCGCCATCAGCCACGACGATCACTACTTCATTCATGCTGACCGCCTGCTGGAGATGCGTGACGGCAAGCTGAGCGAGCTGACCGGTGAAGAGCGAGATGCGGCCTCGCGTGACGCGGTGGCGCGTACGGCCTGATGCCCTCACCCTAACCCTCTCCCACAGGGAGAGGGGATAGATCGTGGCCGTAATGCCGCTTTTTTCTCCATCCCGTCCCGTTGTTTATTCTTATTTACATATCCCCGCGCTATGCTTAACCCCAACTCATTTAATGGATTTATGATTGATGTCGGTATTAAAGAAAAACAGCGCCAGACAGCGTGACCAGGAGCGCGCGCGACTCATCTGGCTTCTCACGACCGATAAAGCGGTCACTTCTACGCTTTTAGGCAAACTCACCCTGGCTGAGCAATATGATGTCGGCACCCTGGCCGACGATATTGCTGAGGTAGGTGCGCTGGTTGCTCATTTACCCCCGCCGGATCTGGCGGATACCCTTGAGGCGCTTCCCTCGGAAGAGCGCCACGCCCTGTGGCGTCTGGTGCAAGATCACGAGCGCGGGCAGGTGCTGCTTGAGGCCTCCGAAAACGTCTGGGACGACCTGATCGACGAGATGAGCGACCGGGATATTCTCGACGCGGTGCAAACCCTGGATATCGACGAGCAGATTTACCTCGTTCAGCACCTGCCGCGAAACCTGACCGGCCGCCTGCTGGCGTCACTGCCTGCGGAGGAGCGGGCGCGCGTGCGTCAGGTGATGCACTACGAGAAAAACAGCGTCGGCGCGATCATGGAGTTCGGCGTTATCACGGTGCGCCCGGACGTGACGCTCGGTACCGTGCAGCGCTATCTGCGTCGCCTGGGCAAAATGCCGGACAACACCGATAAACTGTTTGTCACCTCCCGGGATAAAACCCTGCTTGGCGAACTTGAGCTGAAAACCATCCTGCTCAACAGCACCCAGCGGAAGGTGAGCGAGGTGATGGAAAACGAGCCGATGGTCTTCTCCCCGGAAGACGATGCGGAGAAAGCGGCGCGTACCTTCGAGCGTGACGACCTGGTGAGTGCCGCCGTCGTGGATTCCGTCGGCAAACTGATGGGGCGTCTGACCATCGATGAGATCGTTGACGTGGTCTATGAAGAAACCGACAACGACCTGCGCGCGCTCGGCGGGATCAGCGCCGAAGATGATGTCCATGCCTCCGTCGGCAAGGCGGTAAAAACGCGCTGGGCGTGGCTGGCCATTAACCTGTGCACCGCGTTTATCGCCTCCCGCGTGATCGACGGGTTTGAACACACCATTTCGCAGCTGGTGGCGCTGGCCTCGCTGATGCCGATTGTGGCCGGAATCGGCGGCAACACCGGAAACCAGACCATCACCATGATCGTCCGCGCGCTGGCGCTGGAAAACATTCAGCCAGGTAACTTTTCGTGGCTCATTTTTAGAGAGATGGGCGTCGCGCTAATTAACGGCCTGGTGTGGGGCGGGATTATGGGCGGCATCACCTGGTGGCTGTACGACGATATGGCCCTGGGCGGCGTGATGATGCTGGCGATGGTGCTGAACCTGCTGGTAGCGTCGATAATGGGCGTGATTATCCCGCTGACGATGACCAAACTGGGCCGCGACCCCGCGGTGGGGTCGAGCGTGATGATCACCGCCATCACCGATACCGGCGGTTTCTTTATTTTTCTTGGGCTGGCGACGATTTTTCTGCTTTAAGCCGACGCTTAATGCGGGCGGGGAGGAGTGCCATGACGATAATCCCGCCCAGCACGCCAATCGCCAGATTGCCGGTTGATACCGTGGCGGCTACGGTGACCAGCATGACGACCGTTTCTGCAATCGGGGCCGTTTTCACCGTGGCTGGCTGAAGGCTGTGCCAGCTGAAGGTTTTGACGGCAACAATTGCCATAATACCCGCCAGCACCGCCATCGGGATTTTGGCCATCACGTCGCTGAGCGCCGTCACCAGGATCAGCAGCACAATGCCCGCCGCAAAGGTTGAAATGCGGCTTCGACCTTTCCCCATCTCCACGTTGACGATGGTTTGTCCGATCATCGCGCAGCCTGCAATTCCGCCATAAAATCCGGCCAGAATATTACCCACGCCCAGCCCGATGCTCTCACGGCGCTTGCTCGACGGCGTTGCGGTCAGCTCATCCACCAGCTTTGCCGTCAGCAGGGATTCCAGCAGGCCGACAAACGCGATGCTCAGCGCGCACGGCCAGATAATGCTCAGCGTCTGCACATTGAGCGGGACCAGCAGCTCGGTAAGACCCGGCAAACCGCCGCTCATGGAGCCTTCATCGCCCACGGTCGGCAGGATTTGACCGGTTGAAACGGTAAACAAGGTAAGCACAACAATCGCAATCAGCGGGGAAGGGATGCTTTTGATATAGCGCGGCACCCACAGCACGATCAGCAGCGTCAGGACGAACAGGCCCACAATCAGAGGGCTTCGGCTCCAGAAATGCGGTACCTGAGCGAAGAAGATCAAAATGCCCAGGGCGTTAACAAACCCGGTCATGACCGACTGGGGAATAAAGCGCATCAGCCTTGCCATGCCCAGCACGCCAAACAGAATCTGAATCACGCCAGCCATCAGCACGGCGGGAAGAATGTACTGTACGCCGTGCTGATGCACCATCGGGCCAATGACCAGCGCCACGGACCCGGCCGCTGCCGTGACCATCGCCGGACGGCCCCCGAGTACAGACAGGGCAAGACATAGCACCACGGAGGCGATCAGGCTGACCTTCGGGTCAACGCCCGCCACCACCGAAAATGAGATAACCTCGGGGATCAGCGCCAGGGCGGTAATCACGCCTGCCAGCGTTTCACGCGTCAGCCGCTTTGGGGAACGCAGCACGTTGGCTACGCGGTCTTCGGGGGATACAGCAGAATGGGGTAAGGACATAACAGTTCGCTGGTTAGGGCAGGCTTCCGTGCGCGCGATCACAAAACGCAACATACTAGCCAGTAAAACCGCGCTTTACCAGACGCATCGATAATTCCTCACAAACAATCCATCATTAAATTTCACAATTACAATAATTTCGTAACCTTTAAACAATATTTAAAAGTTGTTACCGTGCCCCCGCAGCTTTTTTCACCTGCAATTTCCACGCATCAAGCACTTTTACACTAAGGCATAAATTATGAAAAAAATGACTGCCATGCTCTTTTCTCTGGCCGTGGGGCTTAACACCGTCTCCATGGCGGCGAAAGCTGACGCACCAAAAGAGCAGGAAACGGACGTCCTTTTAATTGGTGGCGGTATCATGAGCGCCACGCTGGGAACCTATCTGCAAGAACTGCAGCCTGACTGGTCTATGACCATGGTCGAGCGCCTTGATGGCGTGGCGCAGGAGAGTTCGAACGGATGGAATAACGCCGGTACCGGACATTCGGCACTCATGGAACTGAACTATACGCCGCAGAAAAAGGACGGTTCCATTAGTATCGAGAAGGCGGTAGAGATCAACGAAGCATTCCAGGTTTCTCGCCAGTTCTGGTCTCATCAGGTCAACAGCGGCGTGATGCACGACCCGCACTCTTTCATCAACACCGTGCCGCACATGAGCTTTGTGTGGGGAGAGCAGAACGTCAACTTCCTGCGCGCGCGCTACGCCGCTCTGCAGCAGAGCACGCTGTTCCGCGGGATGAAATACTCTGAAGACCACGCGCAGATTAAAGAGTGGGCTCCGCTGGTCATGGAAGGTCGTGACCCGAACCAGAAAGTGGCGGCGACCCGTACCGAAATTGGTACCGACGTTAACTACGGTGAAATTACCCGTCAGCTGGTGACGTCTCTGAAGAAAAAAGAGAACTTCAACCTGCAGCTCAGCACCGAAGTGCGCGGTTTCAAGCGCAACGCGGATAACAGCTGGAGCGTGACCGTTGCCGATCTGAAAAACAACGAAGCCGAGCACGTCATTAAGGCGAAGTTTGTCTTTATCGGTGCGGGCGGCGCGGCGCTGAAGCTGCTGCAGGAGTCCGGTATTCCTGAAGCGGACGACTACGCGGGCTTCCCGGTGGGCGGCCAGTTCCTCGTGTCAGAAAACCCGGAAGTGGTGAACCGTCATCTGGCAAAAGTGTACGGCCAGGCTTCCGTTGGCGCACCGCCGATGTCTGTTCCGCACATCGACACCCGTATGCTTGACGGCAAACGCGTGGTGCTGTTTGGGCCGTTCGCGACCTTCTCCACAAAGTTCCTGAAAAATGGCTCCCTGTGGGATCTGCTCAGCGCCACGACCACCTCTAACGTCAAGCCGATGATGGACGTGGGTCTGGATAACTTCGACCTGGTGAAATACCTGATCAGCCAGGTGATGCTCTCTGACGACGACCGCTTCGAGGCGCTGAAAGAGTACTATCCGCAGGCGAAGAAAGAAGACTGGCGTCTGTGGCAGGCGGGTCAGCGCGTACAGATCATCAAGCGCGATCCGAAAGAGGGTGGCGTGCTGCGTCTGGGTACCGAAGTGGTAAGCGATAAGGATGGCACCATTGCCGCGCTGCTGGGTGCGTCGCCGGGCGCGTCTACCGCTGCGCCAATCATGCTGCACCTGATGGAAAAAGTGTTTAAAGACAAAGTCGCCAGCCCGGAATGGCAGGCGAAGCTGAAAACCATTATTCCATCCTACGGCACGAAGCTGAACGGCAACGTGAGCGCGACGGAGCAGGAGCTGGAATACACCAGCCGCGTACTGCAGCTGCAGTACATCAAACCGCAGGCTGCGGATGCTGCGCCAAAAGCGGAGCTGAATCCTCAGCCGGAAAACAAACCGGTTGCGGATATCGCGCTGTAAGGTAAAAGCAAAACGGTAACATCCGTTACCGTTTTTAGTGTTTTCTCCCTCTCCCGGTGAGAGAGAGTTGGGGTGAGGGCACCAGAGCGCACCCTTTCCGGGTCGGGTAAGGCGAAGCCGCCACCCGACTTATTTTTAACGTACTACGGCTTGTCCGATGTTCTCATCAGCCTTCCAGATGCGATATTTCACTTCTACGTTTTCAGGCGTATAGACCACGATCGGCAGCTTGCTGTTGTAGCGCAGCAGACTGTTGTCACCCAGATACGCCGTTACAAATTTCTTCTCTTTCTTGCCGTCCGGGCAGGCCATCATGGTGGAGACCGGAGAGGTCACTTTGTCAAAGACGTAATAGTCGTAACCCCAGCCTTCCAGGGTTTTGCTTTCCAGCTGACCGCCCAGACGGTGCTGGTTGCAGTCCACTTCCAGCGTCTTGCCAATTAACAGTTCCACTTTAAAGTTCGCTTCATCCTGCTGAACCGGCAGCTGAATCACCTGACGCTTCATCCCTTTGTCCGCCTGCGGGTACGGAGCCACTTTTTCCAGCGGCTGCTCTTTTGGAGTTTCGCTGGCGAAAACGCTGCTGCTGACGCATGCGGCTGCAATGAGGGCGATGGCAAATTTAGGTGCGTTTTTCATTGTCATTCCTTTATGTCAAAACGATCCTGCGCAGGTTAACATAACAACGATGAATGAACGGTGTTATTTACTTACATTTTCACTATGGGTAGCGTTATGCGCTTTTAATTTGCCTGTTTAGTGGTTGTTTATGCTGGTGTGGAGTCAGGTGTCAGTTCGTGTTATTTTAGCCCCTATATATTGTTATTCATCTGTAAAAGGGAAGAGAGATGGTTCGTGCAAAACTGAAAACGCCTGAAGGCCGCAAGTTCCTCCTGGCGCTGCTGGTCGTATTTATGATTGCTGCCGCGTGCGTGGGGCGGGCAACCATTGTTGGCGTTATCGAACAGTACAATATCCCCCTCTCTGCCTGGACAACCAGCATGTATGTCCTGCAGTCGGCGATGATCTTCGTCTACAGCCTGGTGTTCACCGTTCTGCTGGCCATCCCGCTGGGCATTTTCTTCCTGGGCGGACGTGAGAAGCATTAAGCGCTGACTCGCAATAGCTAAGCCATCCTGCCGGATGGCTTTTTTATGGTCTCATCCCACTCTCCTCAGGTTTTTTTAATCCGCGATATCCTATCCTGTAAGCATTCAGGCAACTGTTTTTAAAGCAGGAGCGGTAGATGCGTTCCAGATTTCCAGTGCTCAGCCAGATCCCCAAAGGCGTCTGGGTTGTGGGGGGCGTCAGTATGCTGATGGATATCTCGTCAGAGAGTATTCACAGCCTGCTGCCACTTTTTATGATGACCACCCTCGGTACGAGCGTGCTGTTAATCGGCCTGATTGAAGGGCTGGCGGAGGCCACTGCGCTTTTTATTAAGGTCTTTTCGGGGGCGATCAGCGACTACCTGGGTCAACGTAAGGGGCTGGCCCTGTTAGGGTATGGCCTGGGGGCCCTAAGCAAACCCCTTTTCGCATTAGCGTCCTCTTCCGGGATGGTTTTAGGCGCACGTCTCATGGACCGTACGGGGAAGGGAATACGGGGCGCCCCGCGGGATGCGCTGGTTGCAGACGTCACGCCGCCGGAAATGCGTGGTGCGGCATATGGCCTGCGTCAGTCAATGGATACCACAGGCGCATTTCTTGGCCCATTACTGGCCGTAAGCTTAATGCTGTTGCTGGACAATGATTTTCGCACTGTTTTCTGGATAGCTCTTATCCCCGGGCTGCTTTCAGTTGCCTTGCTCTATTTCGGCCTTCAGGAGCCGAAAACTCCCCTCGAACATAAACGTACTAATCCCATTAAACGAGAGAATTTAAGGCGGCTGGGTAAAGCGTGCTGGTGGGTGATTGGCCTTGGTGCGGTGTTCACGCTTGCCCGGTTTAGCGAGGCTTTTCTCGTCCTTCGTGCGCAGCAGTCGGGCGTTCCTCTGGCCCTTATTCCGCTGGTGATGGTGGTCATGAACGTACTCTATTCCCTCTCGGCTTACCCTTTTGGCAAACTTTCTGATGGCATGAGCCACACCCGACTTCTGCAGTGGGGGCTAATGGTGCTGATTGGCGCAGATGTTGTTCTGGCGCTGAGCAGCCACTGGATGGGAGTCATTTTAGGCGTTGCGCTTTGGGGAATACATATGGGTATGACCCAGGGATTACTGGCGGCAATGATCGCTAAAACCGCACCGCGCGATCTGCGCGGCACGGCTTTCGGTATTTTTAGTCTGGTAAGCGGCGTGGGATTATTAATCGCCAGCGTGGGAGCCGGCGCGATATGGGAAACGTTTGGCGCGGAATATACGTTTTATGCCGGAGCGGTGATTTGTCTGGCTACGCTTGTGTATCTGCGCAAAACGCCGGACGAGGCGAAATAAAAAAACCAGCCATCAGGCTGGTTTTCAGTGTGTTTTTGGTCGGCACGAGAGGATTTGAACCTCCGACCCCCGACACCCCATGACGGTGCGCTACCAGGCTGCGCTACGTGCCGACGCATAAAAAGAATACTACTCGATTCCGTTTTGAATGCAAGGGAATCTGTCGCTAACTGGTTTATTATTAATCAGTTAGCGATGAAGCGCTTCTCATCCGTCAGGACCTGAAGCAGCAGGCTCAGCTGCGGTTTCTGATCTTTCAGCCGTTCACCCTGCAGATTATACGTCTGATAATTCCCGTTGCTGTTCAGCACCAGCGTCAGCTTCGGCGTGGTCACCACCAGCGTATTATTCCCCGCTGCCGTCACCCAGCTGTGGCGGCGCGCGGCGCTGAAGAGATCCTGCCCCTGCGAATACTCGTTTGCTGGCGTGCTGACGTGCAGCAGGCGTTGCATCAGGGTTGTCATCACATCTTTATGCTCGGTGAGCATATTGATGCGCTGCGCCGGTGTGCCTGGCCAGTGGATCACCAGCGGAACCTGCAGATTCGGGCGAGACCAGCTCATACTCTTCGTCTCGTCACCTAAAGGCACGCCATGGCCCGCGGTCACGATCACCACGGTATTGTCCAGCTTGCCCGACTCGCGAAGCGCATCAAGCACGCGGCCTATCTGAGCATCAACATCGCCAGCCGCGCGACCGTAGCGGCGCGCAAAGTCACTCTTATTGCTGTCAGCAAGCGTTGTGCCGTTAAAGGCAACCCATGAGAACCAGCGGTTATCTTCCTGGGCGTAGCGCTGCAGCCAGTTTATCCATTGGCTGGCGGTCTGCGCATCGGACTGTTTTTGCGCCGTCGGCAATGAGAAATCGGACAGCAGCGCCTGGCGGTAGAGCGGGCTGTTAAAGCCATCGGAGGAGAACAACCCTAACTGATAGCCTTGCTGATTCAGCCCGGTGATCAGCGCCGCAGGCGTGCGGGTAGACAGTACGCCGTCCATGTAGCCAGCTGAAATGCCATAGAAGAGGCCAAAGATGCCCGCATCGGCGGTGTTACCGGAGCTCATATGCTGAGTAAACGAGACGTTCTGACTCGCGAAAGCGGCCAGTGCAGGCATCTGCTTCTCGAAACGGGAATAGTTCAGGCCATCGACGGTGATCAGCAGGACGTTTTGTCCGCGCCCCATATCGCGGTAGTTCAGGTCGCTCAGAGGATACTGAACGCTGACGGCTTCCGGGTTACCCTGCTCGATAAGACGGCGCTGGTACTCCTGCGCATCAAGCAGGCCGTGTTTCTCGAGGAAGCGACGGGCCGTCATCGGGTACGAGAGCGGCAGGTTCGCGCGCTGCATGGTAATAGGGCGATAGAAGTTCGCATCCGCCCAGATATACATGATGTGCGAACTGATAAAGGAGACGAAAAAGAGCGCGGCGACGGGCTTCGCATAATGGCGTCGCCGGGTCAGGCTGCGGAGCTTTTGCCAGCTCCAGGTAGCGAACAGCATCTCAATCAACAGGATCACCGGGACGCTGATAAACATCAGCTGCCAGTCACGGGCCGTTTCGTTCTGGTCGGGGTTAATCACCAGTTCCCAGACGATGGGGTTGAGGTGCAGGTGGAAGCGGGTGAACACTTCACTGTCGATAAGCAGCAGCGTCATCCCGACCGTCGCAAGGATGGCGGACAAGAACCTCATCAGACGCTGCGACATGACGATAAACGTCAGGGGGAACAGGATCAGCAGATAGGTGGCGAAAACCAAAAAGCTAAAGTGACCCACAACGCTCATCCAGGAGTAGATACGCCCGGTTAGCGTTGTTGGCCAGTCTGCGACAAACAGATAACGACAGCCAATGACCGTCGCCAGCAGAATGTTGAACAGGGCAAACCAGTGCCCCCAGCTGACCATCTGGGAGACTTTTTCACGGTAGCGCTGACGATTCGTCACCATAAACTGTTGTTCGTATCCCTTAATGGGCCGGGTCGTTGCTGACGGACGACTGTAAAGCCTGGGCGAACGATTTTGCGATCGCCTGACGCTGAGCCGGAGCAACGCTGGTGTTAATCAGGTTGGTGACCATATTTCCCAAAACCATCAGGGAGAGATCGGTCGGCGTTTTATGTTTTTCCAGTACGTTGACCAGCTCACTGAGCAGTTGTTCAACGTGTTCATCACTGTAGCGGGAATGTTGTGGCATAAATCAAAATCAGTTTGTTGATGAAAGGGCAACATATTACCGTAGCAACAGCTTTTTTTCCCCTTTTTTATCTGTTGTTGCACACATGTCCTGGTGGTGGTTGAATACCGCCCGGTCTAAAAGGAGAGTTTATCATGAGTCTGGAAATCAACCAGATTGCCTTGCACCAGCTTATCAAGCGTGATGAGCAAACCCTTGAAGTGGTGCTGCGCGATTCGTTACTGGAACCCACGGCGACCGTGGTGGAGATGATGGCAGAGCTGCATCGCGTCTATAGCGCCAAAAATAAAGCCTATGGCCTGTTCAACGAAGAGAGTGAACTGGCCGATAGTCTGCGCCTGCAGCGTCAGGGCGAAGAGGATTTCCTGGCGTTTAGCCGTGCCGCAACCGGGCGTCTGCGCGACGAACTGGCGAAATATCCGTTCGCCGACGGCGGGATCGTGCTGTTCTGCCACTATCGCTACCTGGCGGTCGAGTATCTGCTGGTTACCGTGCTGAATAACTTAAGCAGCATGCGCGTGAACGAGCAGCTGGATATCAGCTCAACGCATTATCTGGATATCAACCATGCGGATATCGTGGCGCGTATTGATTTGACCGAATGGGAAACCAACCCGGAGTCGACCCGCTACCTGACATTCCTGAAGGGGCGCGTGGGCCGCAAAGTGGCGGATTTCTTTATGGATTTCCTCGGTGCCAGCGAAGGTCTTAACGCCAAGGCGCAGAACAAAGGGCTGCTCCAGGCGGTTGACGACTTCACGGCTGAAGCGCAGCTCGATAAATCTGAGCGCCAGACCGTGCGTCAGCAGGTCTACAGCTACTGCAACGAACAGCTGCAGGCAGGGGAGGAGATCGAGCTGGAGTCCCTGTCAAAAGAGCTGGCGGGCGTCAGCGAAGTCAGCTTCCAGGAATTCACCGCGGAGAAAGGCTATGAGCTTGAAGAGAGCTTCCCGGCCGATCGCAGTACGCTGCGTCAGTTAACCAAGTTTGCCGGCAGCGGCGGTGGGTTAACCATCAACTTTGACGCGATGTTGCTGGGTGAACGCATCTTTTGGGATCCGGCCACCGATACGCTGACCATTAAAGGTACGCCGCCGAACCTGCGCGATCAGCTTCAGCGCCGCACCTCGGGTGGGAAATAACAGCCATAAAAAAACCCCGCAGAAGCGGGGTTTTTTTCGACGAGTTTGCGATTACGCGCGAACGAAGTCGATGTGAGTCAGTTTTGGCTTGAACGCGTGACGCTGAACAGCCTGAACTTTCACTTTTTCTTCTTTACCGCCAACAACGATGGTCAGAACTTCGCTGTAGAATTCAGCTTTGGTCTGCAGGTTCCACAGTTTGTCGTGATCCAGTTCGATTGCAACTGGAGCAGCTTCGCCACCGTAAACGATAGCCGGGAACTTGTTAGCGTTACGCAGGCGGCGGCTCGCACCCTTACCCTGCACGTTACGTACTTCTGCTTCGATAGTGAACATTGATTTCTCTCTGTATTTAAAACCCTACTACAGGCGACCCAGCAGCAGGTGAGTGTTCTGCCTCACGGATGTGAAGCGGGCGGCATTTTATACTCAAATGCCCCTCACATCAATGAAAAGTCCCGCTAACCGCGCAATTCGTTGGCGCGACGGAAGCGACCTTCGTAGTCAAAGAGCTTCTCGCGCACCTGCCAGAACTGGCCTTTTTTACGGGCGACGACAAAATCCGGATGGCGCAATAGCATCTGCTGGCGCACGATATCGGCCACGGTTATCCAGCGCAGGGGCACGCCCGGCGTGCGGGTATGCGGGCGGATAAACAGCTGTTCGAAGGCCATTCGCTGGGCAGGCGTCTGAACCCGGAAGCGCTCGCTGACGTCCGCCCCGTCTTCGTCGTAATAGGTGATTTTCAACCACTCGCCTTTTTCATCGGCACCGGGCTGCAGCGCCATGCCGGAACAGCGCAGCACCAGGGCATCTTTCAGCTTTAATGCTGCTTTCAGCATGTCGTCCGGGTCAACCAGCACCGCGTCGCATTCCCGGCAGCGGCGGGCGGCAATGTCGTTTTCGGCGTTGCACTGCGGGCAGTTTTTGAACCGGAAGCGGAAATCGCACTGCTCGCGATGCCCGTCATCATCTTCAAACCAGCCCTGACAGCGGCGGCCAAAGTGTTCGATCAGCGTACCGTCGGCGGTGGTTTTTCCCCAGAAGGTGTTGGCAAACCCGCAGGCAGGGCAAAAGACCTGCACGGGCACGTTGTCGCTTTTCCCTTTTGGCGCGCCGACCTCAGGCGTATAGAGATCGTGCGGGTTACCGGCATAATCCAGAATCAGGCAGTCGGTTTTTCCCGGGGCCAGACGCAGGCCGCGGCCAACAATCTGCTGATACAGACTGACCGATTCGGTCGGGCGCAAAATGGCGATCAGGTCGACGTGCGGGGCGTCAAAGCCGGTGGTCAATACCGACACGTTTACCAGATAGCGGAACCGCTGGGCTTTAAAGGCGTCAATCAGGCCGTCGCGCTCCGGGCCGGGCGTTTCGCCGGTGATTAACGCCGCGTCGCCGGCGGGCAGTAATCCGGTGATTTCACGCGCGTGCTCAACGGTGGCGGCAAAGATCATTACCCCCTTGCGCGTCGCGGCGAACTCCTCAATCTGGCTGATAATATGCGGCGTAATACGCTTCTGCTTTTTCAGCTCCTGATTGAGATCCGCTTCGTTGAATAAGCCGTTGCTCTGTGCCTGCAAACGGCTGAAATCGTACTGCACCACCGGCATATCCAGCCGTTCAGGCGGCGTCAGGTAGCCATGTTTAATCATGTAGCGCAGCGGAAGTTCGTAAATGCAGTCGCTAAACAGGGCCTTGTCATCACCGCGCACCATGCCGTGATAATGATAGCGATAGATCCAGCCTTTCCCCAGGCGAAACGGGGTCGCCGTCAGGCCCAGCAGGCGCAGGTGAGGATTCACCGCTTTCAGGTGAGCCAGGATTTGCTGGTACTGGCTGTCGTCGTCATCGCTGATGCGGTGACACTCGTCGACGATCAGCAGCGAAAATTCGTTGCGAAACAGGTCCAGATAGCGCGCCACCGACTGCACGCTGCCAAAAACCACTTTGCCGTGGCTCTCTTTGCGCTTCAGCCCGGCGGCGAAAATATCGGCTTCCAGCCCAAGCGCACAATACTTGGCGTGGTTTTGCGCGACGAGCTCTTTAACGTGCGCCAGCACCAGCACGCGACCACGGGCCAGACGCGCCAGTTCGGCGATGACCAGGCTTTTGCCTGCGCCGGTCGGGAGCACAATCGCCGCCGGCTCGCGATGTTTACGGAACCAGGCGAGGGTGGCGTCAACGGCTTCCTGCTGATAGGGACGAAGTGTAAAAGTCATGGGGTCTCGGTTTCGTTATTCCGCACATAGTATGCCACGAAACTTTTTCCCTTGAGTGGCGCAACCAGACCATTATACTGAACCGTTCCAGACTGCTTCTTTTTTCGGACCTGTTGTCCGACTTCCAGCACCATTAAGGCTAAAAAGATTTCATGCGACTTGATAAGTTTATCGCTCAGCAACTCGGCGTAAGCCGCGCTATTGCCGGGCGTGAAATTCGCGCCAGCCGCGTTACCGTGGATGGCGATATTGTGAGAGACAGCGCGTTCAAACTGCAACCTGACCATCAGGTGGAGTATGACGGCAATCCGCTGACCCAGCAGCACGGTCCGCGCTACTTCATGCTCAATAAGCCGGAAGGCTACGTCTGCTCAACGGACGATCCCGATCACCCGACGGTGCTCTATTTCCTCGACGAACCGGTGGCGCACAAGCTGCACGCCGCAGGCCGCCTCGACATCGACACCACGGGTCTGGTACTGATGACCGACGACGGGCAGTGGTCGCATCGCATTACCTCCCCGCGTCACCACTGCGAGAAAACCTATCTGGTCACGCTGGAGTCGCCGGTATCGGATGACACGGCAGAGCAATTCACGAAAGGCGTTCAGCTGCATAATGAAAAAGATCTGACCAAACCGGCGGTGCTTGAAGTCATCACCCCGACGGAGGTCCGCCTGACCATCAGCGAAGGGCGCTACCATCAGGTGAAACGTATGTTTGCCGCGGTGGGGAACCACGTTGTTGGCCTGCATCGTGAGCGGATTGGTGCGATCGAACTCGATCCCGACCTGGCGCCAGGCGAATATCGCCCGTTAACGGAAGAAGAGATCGCCAGCGTCGGTCTGCCTTCGCACTAATTTCAGGAGAGCTCTGTGACCACCAGGCCACACTCGTCGTTCAAAATCGTCTTCATTCTTGGCCTGCTGGCCATGCTGATGCCGCTGTCTATTGATATGTACCTGCCCGCGCTGCCGGTCATTTCCGCGCAGTTTGGCGTTCCGGCGGGCAGCGCGCAGATGACGCTCAGCACCTATATTCTTGGCTTTGCCCTTGGCCAGCTGTTTTATGGCCCGATGGCGGACAGCCTTGGACGCAAGCCCGTTATTCTGGGCGGGACGCTGGTCTTTGCAGCCGCAGCGGTTGCCTGTGCGCTGGCGCAGACCATCGATCATCTGATTATCATGCGCTTCTTCCACGGTCTGGCGGCGGCAGCGGCAAGCGTGGTGATTAACGCCCTGATGCGCGATATCTACCCGAAAGAAGAGTTCTCCCGCATGATGTCGTTTGTCATGCTGGTGACGACGATTGCGCCGCTGGTGGCCCCGATGGCCGGTGGTGCGGTGCTGGTGTGGTTTAGCTGGCATGTGATTTTCTGGATCCTGGCCCTGGCCGCGCTGCTGGCCTCGGCGATGATCTTCTTCTTTATTGATGAAACGCTTCCCGTCGAGCGCCGTCAGAAATTCCACATCCGTACCACCATCGGCAACTTTGCCTCGCTGTTTCGCCATAAGCGCGTGCTCAGCTATATGCTGGCAAGCGGGTTCAGCTTCGCCGGGATGTTCTCCTTCCTGAGCGCCGGGCCGTTTGTCTACATCGAGCTGAACCACGTTTCGCCGCAGCACTTCGGCTACTATTTCGCGCTTAACATCGTCTTCCTGTTCATCATGACCATCATCAACAGCCGTTTTGTCCGGCGGGTGGGGGCGCTGAACATGTTCCGCGCCGGGCTGTGGATCCAGTTTGTGATGGCTATCTGGCTGGTGGTTAGCGCGTTTCTGGGCGTGGGCTTCTGGGCGCTGGTGGTCGGCGTAGCGGCCTTTGTCGGCTGCGTGTCGATGGTGTCATCTAATGCGATGGCGGTGATCCTGGATGAGTTTCCGCATATGGCGGGCACCGCCTCTTCCCTGGCGGGGACGTTCCGCTTTGGCATCGGCGCTATTGTTGGCGCGTTGCTTTCGATGGCTACCTTTACGACGGCATGGCCCATGCTGTGGGCGATGGCTTTTTGCGCAACCAGCTCGATACTCTTCTATCTTTACGCCAGTCGACCGCGAAAAGCGGCCCACTAAAACACAGAGAAGGCCCGGCAGGGCCTTTTTTGTTGATGCATATCAACCAAACCCCCGTTCGTTTATTCCGTGTTTGTTTATTTTATGTAAAATCTATTTGTGTAAAAAGTCACATCATTGTATTCAAAAAGGTTGAGTTAGATCGCAGAAACGGGTACATATAGCGCCGACGCGAGCCAGGAAACGGATAAAAAAGCGCTGAATAGTGCAGGCTGGCGACGATGTGTTACTATAAATGTAAATAAATTGTGAAGTAAATTTTGCTTCCGGGGAACGAACGTGAATACATTACAACTCTCCATTGTCCATCGCTTGCCCCAGAGCTATCGCTGGTCGACGGGTTTTGCAGGTTCGAAAGTTGAACCGATTCCGCAAAACGTCACGGGCTGTGAAAACTGCCTGGTAGCACTCAAGCTGTTGAGCCCGAGCGACGAAAATGCATGGCGGGTGATGGAGCGTCTCAGTCAGGCCCTGACGGATATCGAAGTGGATAGCTCCGTGCTGGAGTGTGAAGGTGAGCCGTGCCTGTTTGTGAAAAGCCAGGACGAATTTGCCGCCACCTGTCGTCTGAAGAATTTTGGCGTTGCCATCGCGGAGCCTTTCTCCGGCCAGTACCCGTTCTGACCGCTAGTCTGCCGACAACAGCTGGCGCGTGTAGCGCTGCGTTGGCGCGCTAAATACGCGCTGGCACTCACCCTGCTCGACCACTTCTCCCTGTCGCAACACAATCACCTGATGGCATAGCGCTCGTACCACCTGAAGATCGTGGCTGATAAATATATAGGCCAGCCTGTGCTTTTCCTGAAGCCCTTTCAGCAGGGCCAGGATCTGCGCCTGAACGGTTCTGTCCAGCGACGACGTTGGTTCATCCAGAATGATCAGCTCCGGCTTCAGGATCAGCGCGCGGGCAATGGCGATACGCTGGCGCTGCCCGCCGGAGAATTCAGCCGGATAGCGGTGGCGCGTCCCGGCATCTAAGCCCACTTCGGCCATCACCCGCATAACTTCCTGCTCTCGCTGCTGAGCGTTCAGGCCGGGCTGATGTACGCGCAGACCCTCTTCGATAATCTGTAACACGCTGAGCCGTGGATTAAGCGAGGAGTTGGGATCCTGAAACACCACCTGCATGCGGGGCCGCACGGGCAGCATCTGGCGGCGGTTCCAGCGGTGCAGCGGCATATCGTCAAAGAGGATCTCGCCCTGGGAGGCAATTAAGCGCAGCAGCGCCAGACCGGTGGTGCTTTTGCCGGAACCGGATTCGCCCACCAGCCCCAGGGATTCTCCCGGGCGCAGCGAGAAGCGGATGTGTTTCAGCACCGGATTCTGGTCGACGATGCGTCGCAAAATACCTTTGCGGATCGGGAACGAGACGGACAGATCCTCAACGCGCAGCAGCGGTGTGCTGTCCGCCTTGAGGGGAACCGGGTCGCCGGAGGGTTCGCTGTCGAGCAAACGCTGCGTATAGGGGTGCTGCGGCGCGCTCAGCAGCGTGGACGCGGTATTCTGTTCAACGCATCGTCCGTTTTGCATCACCGCGACGCTGTCGGCCAGCTTTCTCACAATGCTCAGGTTGTGCGTGATAAACAGCAGGCTCATGTTCAGCTCGTCACGCAGCTCCCGCAGCAGCGTCAATATTTGCGCCTGTACCGTCACGTCCAGCGCCGTTGTGGGCTCGTCTGCAATCAACAGCTCGGGTCGCGTGAGCAGGGCCATGGCGATCATCACGCGCTGGCGTTCGCCGCCGGAGAGCTGGTGCGGAAAATCATTCAGCCGTTTGGCCGCGTTGCGTATGCCTGTTCGTTCCAGACAATCCAGAATTTCTCCCCGCGCGGCCTCTTTGCGCATCCCCCGGTGCAGGGAGAGCACTTCATAGAGCTGTTTCTCCAGGCTGTGCAGCGGGTTGAGGGAAACCATCGGCTCCTGGAAGATCATGGCGATTTTGTTGCCGCGAATACCGCGCAGGGTATGTTCGTCGGCATGCAGCAGCGAGCTGCCGTGAAACAGAATATCCCCTTGCGGGTAGCTCACCGGCGGGGACGGCAACAGGCGCAGGATAGAGAGTGCCGAAACGCTCTTGCCTGAACCCGACTCGCCCACCAGGGCCAGCGTTTCACCGGTCTGGATCTGCAGCGACAGGTCGGTGACCACGGTGCGCGTCTCGCCCTGCTTTGAAAAAGCAATCGACAGGTTATCAATACTGAGAAGAGGCTGGGTCATTTTATACCGCCTTGTTCGGATCGAAGGCATCGCGCACGGCTTCGCCAATAAAAATCAGCAGTGAAAGCAGCACGGCCACGGAAAGAAAGGCGGCGATACCTAACCACGGTGCCTGCAGGTTGTTTTTGCCCTGCAGCAGCAGTTCGCCGAGCGACGGGGAACCCAGCGGTAGCCCGAAACCAAGAAAATCCAGTGAGGTGAGGGTGGTGATCGAGCTGCACAGAATAAACGGCAGGAAGGTGAGCGTTGCCACTACCGCGTTGGGCAGCATGTGGCGGAAGATAATCCCCCGGTCGCTCACGCCAAGCGCCTGCGCGGCGCGAATGTAGTCGAAATTGCGGGTACGCAGGAACTCCGCGCGCACCACGCCCACCAGCGCCATCCAGCCGAACAGGACGGTGATACCTAACAGCCACCAGAAGCCAGGCTGCACCACGCTGGAAAGCAGGATGATCAGGAACAGCGTTGGCATGCCTGACCAGACTTCAATCACCCGCTGGCCCCACAGGTCAATTTTCCCGCCGTAGTAGCCCTGAACGGCGCCCGCCACCACGCCCATTACGCTTGAGAAGATCGTCAGCATCAGCCCAAAGAGAAGCGAGATTCGCGTGCCGTACAGGATGCGCGCCAGCACGTCGCCGCCGTTAGCATCCGTTCCCAGCCAGTTTTGCGCGGAGGGCGGGGAAGGGAATGGCGTCGTGGTGGCGAAGTTAATGCTGTTTGCGCCAAAGCGCACCGGCGCCCAGAGCGCCCAGCCGTGCTGTTCGATCTGCTGGCGAAGCCACGGATCCTGATACTCCGCCGGTGTTGCAAACGGGCCGCCGAAGTCGCTTTCGCTGTAGTTGGCGATAACCGGCACGTACCAGCGGTCGTTAAAATGCACCAGCAACGGCTTGTCGTTGGCGATCAGCTCCGAACACATGCTTAAGGCAAACAGCACGGCAAAAATCCACAGCGACCAGTAGCCGCGGCGGTTGTGGCGAAAGCGGGCCCAGCGGGCCTGGTTGACGGGGCTTAAACGCGGCATCAGCGGCCCTCAAAATCGATTCGGGGATCGACCAGCGTATAGCTGATATCACTGATGATATTCAGCAGCAGGCCAATCAGGGTGAAAATATAGAGTGTGCCAAACATCACCGGATAGTCGCGAGATACGGTAGCCTCATAGCCCAGCAGCCCCAGGCCGTTGAGCGAGAACATCACCTCTATCAGCAGCGAGCCGGTAAAAAACATGCCGATGAACGTGGCTGGAAATCCGGCGATCACCAGCAGCATGGCGTTGCGGAACACGTGCTTCCACATGATCTGCTTCTCGCTCACGCCCTTGGCGCGGGCCGTGACGACGTACTGTTTACGAATTTCATCGAGAAAGGCGTTTTTGGTCAACATGGTCAGGGCCGCGAACCCGCCGATGACCGTGGCCAGCACCGGCAGCGTGATATGCCAGAGATAGTCAGTGATTTTCTGATACCACGGCAGGGAGCTGAAATCGGCGGAGACCAACCCCCGCAGCGGGAAGAGGTCGAAATAACTTCCCCCGGCAAAAAAGACAATCAGCAGGACGGCAAACAGAAACGCCGGGATGGCGTAGCCGATAATGATGAACGTGCTGCTCCAGATATCAAACCGGCTGCCGTTATACACCGCTTTGCGGATCCCGAGCGGTATAGAGACCAGATAGATAATCAGCGTTCCCCACAGCCCCAGCGTTATCGAAACCGGCAGGCTTTGCTTGATCAACGTTAACACTGACGCACTGCGAAACAGGCTGTCGCCAAAATCAAAGCGGATGTAATCCCAGAGCATCTTGAAATAGCGCTCGTGAATCGGTTTGTCAAAGCCGTAGCGGTGGGTGATCTCGGCGATCACCTCCGGATCCAGCCCGCGTCCGCCGCGATAATGGCTTTCGCTGATATTCCCTACGCCGGTTCGCGCATGGCTCGCGCCCATCCCTTCACTGCCGCCGCCGGGCATGCCGCCGCTGTTGCCAAATTCAATGGCGGCAATCGCCTGATCGACCGGGCCGCCGGGGGCGATTTGCACGATAAAAAAGTTAATCGTGATGATGGCCCACAGGGTGGGGATAATCAGCAGGAGACGACGGAGAAGGTAGGCACCCATGATGATTCCTTATCGCCGCTCAGCGGGAAGTCTGGCGGCTTTGTTAACGTCATACCACCAGGTATCAAAGCCCAGGGAGTAGACAGGGCGCACGGCAGGCACGGAGAACTTGTCCCAGCGCGCAAGGCGATCTTCGCCCATATACCACATCGGCAGCATGTAGTAGTTCCAGGTTAAGACCCTGTCGAGGGCGCGTCCGAGCGGCAGGAGTTTTTCTTTATCCCCCTGTGCCGCCACTATTTTGGCAATTAGCGCATCAATCGCCGGGCTTTTTACCCCCGGCGCATTGTATGAGGAGTCGATGTAGCTGGAGGCCCAGGAGATTTGCAGGTCCGAGCTGGGCCACGGCTGGGCGGGCCACAGGCGCTGCATCATGTCGTAATCACGGCTGCGCATGCGGCTGGTGATCTGCGCGTTATCAACCTGGCGAATGTTCATGGTCACGCCCAGCCGCTCAAGGTTGTGCTTAAACGGCAGTACCCACTGATCGTTGCCCCCGGACGAGAGCAGCAGCTCAAAGCTGAGAGGCTTGCCCGTTTTGGCATCCACACGCTTTTGATTTTTCAGGTGCCAGCCCGCGTCATCCAGTAGCCTGCTGGCCTTCAGCAGGTTGTCGCGGTCGTAACCGTCACCGTTCGACGCGGGCGGCTGAAACACGGTGGTGAAAACCTCCGGCGGTAGCTCCGCTTTCAGCGGGGCCAGCAGGACCAGCTCGTCGGCTTTCGGGTAATCGCGCGCGGCATATTCGGTGTTCTGGAAATAGCTGTTGGCGCGGCTGTAAGCCCCGTAAAACAGCGCTTTGTTCATCCACTCAAAATCAAAGGCCAGGGAAATGGCTTCGCGCACCCGGCGGTCATTAAATACCGGACGCTGAATATTAAATGCCAGCCAGCGGGTGTCCTGGGCAGACTCATTTTTGTGCTCGTCTTTGACGATATAGCCTTTTGCGAAATTTTTGCCGATATAGCGGGTCGCCCAGTTTTTGGCGCTGCTTTCTACGCGTAAATCGAAGGCACCGGCTTTGAACGCTTCAAACGCCACGTTATCGTCGAGGTAGTAATCATAGCGAAGGGTGTCGAAATTCCAGCGCCCGCGGTTTACCGGCAGGTCTGCTGCCCAGTAGTCTTTCACGCGAGAGTAAACGACATATTGCCCCATTCGCCAGTCGGTGATGCGGTATGGGCCGCCTGCAAGCGGCGGCGTGGAAAGCGGGTCGCTTAGCTTATGATTTTTCCAGAACGATTCAGGCATCACCGGCAGCGAGAACAGGCTAAGCATGTTCTCTTTGTTCGGTTCGCTCAGCTCGATGCGCACGGTGAGCGGCGCGATGGCTCTGACGGATGCGCCTTTATACACGATGCGGAACTGGGGGACGCCTTCGGTCATGAATTTATGGAAGGTGAACGCCACGTCGCTGGCCTTCACCGACGTACCGTCGTGAAAACGTGCTCGCGGATTCAGCGAGATTTCCGCCCAGGCGAAGTTATCGGCATAACGCACGTTCTCGGCAATCAGCGGATAGTAGCTGCCGGGCTCATCATCCGACGTGACGAAGAGCGTATCGTAAAGCGATTCCGTTCGCGCGGCCGCCACGCCGCGCAGGGCGAAGCGGTTGAAGTTGTCGAATGTTCCCGTGGCGGAAAGCGTGACCTTTCCGCCCTTCGGCGCGGCAGGGTTAACGTAATCGAAGTGCGTAAAATTGACCGCATATTTCGGCTCGCCAATCACCGCGAAGGCGATATTTTCTTTGATGGCTTGCGCCTGGCTGGACAGGCTCGTTAGTGCCAACATCAGCAACATGAAGCGCATAAGCATCTCGCGGCGGCTCCCTCTTTTACAGTCCGACTCGGTTAAGCTGAATAATAAGTGACGTCACGGGCAATGTGAAATTAATCACCCCCGGGCGAAATATCAGGCCGCCATTCGCGGAACTGCGCCAGCGGCATCGGGCGGCTAATCCAGTATCCCTGCAGGAAATTAACGCCGTGTTCGCGTAGCCAGGCGGCCTGTTCCGGCGTTTCCACCCCTTCGGCGACGGTCGACATATTCAGTCGTCTTGCCAGCGTCAGGACGGCATCCAGCACCGGCGACGTCACGGTCTCAGTGCCAATTGCATTAACAAAGCCGCGGTCGATCTTGAGATAGTCCATGGTGAAATGCTCAAGATAAATCAGCGCGCTGTGGCCGGTGCCAAAATCATCAATGGCTATCTCAAACCCTTCGTTGTGTAGCCATTCGAAGAGGCTGTTGGCTTCCCGATGATTGAGCATGTCGCGTTCGGTAATTTCCAGCACGATCTGGAAGTAATCCTGCGGCAGTAGCGCTTTGAAGGTGCGCATATCGTCTTTGAAGCTTTCTGCATGCAGATGCCCCGGCGCAATGTTGATGCCCACCTTTGCTCCCGGAGGTAACAGGGTTTGTAACACGGGCGCATCGTGAATGATAAGGTCAAAGAGATGCAGCGTCAGCGGGACAATCAGCTTCTGCGCTTCGGCAAAGTTGATAAAAGCGTCCGGCGGAATTTCCCCCATCGTCGGGTGTTTCCAGCGCATCAGCACTTCAAGCCCGGTCATCTGGAGCGATTTAGCATCGACGACGGGCTGATAAACCACATAAAACTGACCGCGCTTAATCGCGCTTAAAATCTCTTTACCCGGATTGAGGCGAATGCTGAGGATATAGTAGTTGAGCGATCCGGCACAAATGCCGCATACCAGCCCAAAGAACAGGGCATAGAGAATTTCATCGCTGGTCCATGCGTCCGCATACAGGTTGATGGTCAGGGGAACGTCTTTCAGCGTCGCGGTACGGGCCGGCGTTTCATGTAGATCATGCGCAAGCACCAGCGTGCTGGACCGCGTTGACAGCGCGTGATCGCCAATAATGATGGCAATACCGGCAAATTCGTCCTGGCGAGCGGTGTAGAGCAGGTAAGGCGTCAGATTGAGATTCACCGAGGTAAAGACGCCGCCGTCCTTCACTAGCGGGTTACGGTACCAGATGGCAATCGCTGGCTTGTTGGGCAACATTGGGGTGCCTGGAAGTAACGCCATATCAATCTGTTTGTCGATGTGCAGCTCGGGGATCAGCTCCTCCATCGGGGAATTCATCGGCCCCGTGGCAGAAGAGCAGAACGCCATTTTGTCTCTGACCAGCAGAAATGCGCGAACGTTAACGCTAAAGGCAGCGCGCGAGGTAAGTTCCTGATTGACGTCGTGGCAGCTGTTTAACGTGAGCGGCTGGAGCACATCGATAGAATTTTTTAACTCATCGAAATAGCTCTCCATATAGATGCTCACATCGTGGATCAGGGTGTCGAATTTGACTTCCCGCTTGTGGTAGCTCCAGAAAAATTGCAACGAACCCAGGAGCAGGGCGGCGATCAGGCCTGTGATAATGCTGAGGATCAGTATTTTTCGATTGCTGGAGAAATAGCGGGTGAACATAGACGTCGTGATTCCTGAAATGCCGCTGGATGTATTCAGTGTAACGGGCAAAAAAAAACACTGCCGAAGCAGTGCTTTTTTTCATCATATCGCCAGCCAAGGGATAACCAACGATACGATAGTCATATTAACTGCGGGTCAGTACGCGGCGTGCTTCGTTGTAGCGCTTCTTCCAGTACGGTTCATTCATGCTGGAAATGGTCACACCGCTGCTGGTGGAGGCATGTACAAACTGGTCATTACCAATGTAGATGCCAACATGTCGACCTGTAGAACCGGCACGGAACAGGACTAAATCACCGGTGCGCAGTTTAGTACGTGAAATCGACTTGCCCATCTCCTGCTGCTCATAGGTTGAACGCGGAAGATCTAACCCAAATTGCTCACGGAACGTACGCTGTACAAAACCGGAACAATCAATACCTGTTTTTGTGCTGCCGCCAAGACGATAGCGCACGCCTTTCCAGTCAGCATACTGGTCCATAATGCGGGACTTCACGTCCAGATTACGTACCATATTTTCAAATTCATCCTGAGAGGCTTGCAGTGACGAGGAATCTTCCATTCCCACAACACGCGTCTCAGGATGCATATTCTTTGCGGTGTTAGATGTACTACATGCAGACAACAGTACCGCGACTGCTATCGCCGGGATCCCCCGTAAGATATATCTCAGAAACGGTTGAGATTTGACCATTTTGTTTATTATCCCTTGAAGTCCTTAACGACAAATATCGTTATAAAAATGCCAAACGTGACGAGACTAATTATCTGTTCACATTGAGACAATTCTTTCTGGTCACATTTGTGGCTCAGCGCACAAAATTATTCGCCATTGAAATAATTATCTCTATGGGGCAAAACGAGTTCGAGATTAACCGATTGCCTGGGGTAATGCGAGTAAAAAAAGCCTTTTTTTTATAAGAAAATGTGATACAGAAAGTAAAAACATGGAAATGCTCAAAATACCGGCAGATCCGCCGCGTAATCGCGTAATTGATTCATTTTTATCATGAATATGATGACGAGAATATGACAGTGGGGAAAGATCGCGGCGAGAACGCTATCAGGGATCATGTCGATCCCTGATAGCTCACGTTAATTTAGGTTAGTTATTTGTTTAATTATTGTTGCGCCCTGCCGGGAAGATAGCGATCGAACAGCGCTATTATCCTGTCGCTCAGTGGGGTCATTAAACACCACGGCAGCGCAATCAGCGCCACGGAGAGCGAACCGACGGCAATATCGGTAAACCAGTGAGCGCCAATCATTACGCGCGGGAAGGCAAAAACCACAAAAATAATCAGGGCTATGGCGAAGGCTTTTCTGCCAAAATAGCGAAGCATAATGGCGGAAAAAATAAGCAGCATCATACCGTGATCGCCGGGGAAACTGTCCTTCGACGCATCTTTTGTTGGAATATGCAGCAGTTCGCTGACGCGATAAATATCGGTGAAGAATAGCGTTGGGCTTGAGCGCTTAACTGGAATAATCGCGGTTGCCAGCTGGTTAATGGCGACGGCAAACAGCAGCATTACCAGACCGATAATGAGAATACGCCGACGCCCGGCTTTATCCTCTTTCAGCCAGAAAGAGAGCATCAGGCAGCCCATGGCCAGCAGCGAGAAGCCGTCGAAGGCGCGATTGTTGGTAATTGCCACCAGCCACAGGAACGCGTTGCTCTTCACCAGCTCCTGGTTGAAGAAGTGAAAAATGGCAGAATCCAGCGGGAACCAGAAACCATGATCCGCCGGGATATACCAGGAGAAGAAAAGCGCCAGACCGGCGACATTAAGCAGTAATATCAGGGGAAATCGAGTTGTCATAACGTTCTGCATAGAGTGAAAACTGGGGCAACGTTAGCCGCCCGAACTTAAACGAATCCTCAACAGGCTGGACTGGAGGGCATTCCAGTCGGCGTTAACCGCACTAATTAACTCTATTCGGCTGTCAGGCGGCGCCACATTCTGCGTTTCAATAAAGAAATCGTCACCCTGACGGTTGATCCTTACCAGCCCGTCTGGGGTGCGCATGATCCCTTTCACGCGATCGACGGGAGCAAGTCGGGCCCACTCCAGGATCCCAATGGTGTCAAAAACGGTTTCAGCATCAAATATCCATCCGCAGGCCTGATATCCCTGGCCGCTGTTCAGGTTACGACGCCAGCGCTGATGTTCCGGCAGGCTGAGAGCGGCTAAACCCTGCTTAACCGGATGACTGTGCGAATGAGCCGCACTGGCAGGCAGCTCGGTGAGGTTCAGACGAGGAAGGTCAAGCAGGGCGCTATCAATATTCCCCTGTGTGGCCTGCACCCGCGTGCGGTTGGCGCCGAAATGTTGCCACCATGCGTCCAGCGCGGCCTGGCTTTCAGGCGTGGCGCGATCTGCTTTATTCGCGACAATAACGTCAGCCGAGGCGAGCTGATCGCGGAAGTTCTCATTGGCCACCGCCTTGTCATCCAGAAGCTGACGCGGATCGAGCAGGCACAGGGTGGCGCGCAGATCGATCCACGGCTCGTAAACCGGGGCGGTCAGTAAATCGAGGATCTGCTTGGGGTGACCCAGCCCGGTGGGTTCAATCAGCAGGCGGTCAGCTTTGCCCTGACGCAGCAGGGTATTAAGCCCGACCTGCATCGGCAGGCCATTGACGCAGCACATGCATCCGCCGGGGATCTCTTTAATCATCGCGCCGCTGGATGACAGCAACGCGCCGTCAATGCCCACCTCGCCAAATTCATTGACCAGCACGGCCCATTTCTCGGCAGGATCTTTGTTCGCCAGCAGGTGGAGAATTGAGGTGGTTTTACCGCTGCCGAGAAAACCGGTGATGAGGTTGGTTTTGGTCACATGCGCTCCAGATGAGAATGGTGATGCTATAACACTATTCTCTCTATCCTGGCGAAAAACGTGACCGGTGAGAAGGGGAAGGGCGAACGGAGATCTCATCCGTTCGCGTTAAGCGCAATAATCGTTAAACATTTAACGTTTCGATAACAGCCTGACGCGCGCCGTGGCGGGTGATGCGCTGGTATGCCTGGCTGACAGCCTCCACAAAGACGCTGTTTTGTGCGAGATCGTGACCAAAGACCTCGCTCAGCCCCAGCAGCGCGTTAACGCGGTCGGTATCGCTGCTGGCATCAACGATGGCGCGGATTTTATCGCTGAGGGGATCGCGAACGTCAATCGCATTGCCATGGTCGTCGGTACCGCTGACGTAGCGTATCCAGCCGGCCACGCTCAGGGCCAGCAGCGACCACGGTGTATTTCGCTCAAGATGAACGCGGATCCCGTCAAGCATTCTCTGGGGCAGCTTCTGGCTACCGTCCATCGCGATTTGCCAGGTCCGATGCTGGAGTGCCGGGTTGGCAAAGCGCTCCAGCAGGCTATCGGCGTAGGCGGTGAGGTCGACATCCTTAATGCGTAACGTGGGCGCCTGTTCGTCCAGCATCAGCCGACGGGCGGCTTCGCGGAACGACGCGTCCTCCATGCATTCATTAATATGGGCGTAGCCCGCGAGGTATCCCAGATACGCCAGGAAAGAGTGGCTGCCGTTTAGCATGCGCAATTTCATCTGCTCCCAGGGCAGAACATCCAGCACCATCTGAACGCCCGCTACTTCCCACTCCGGACGGCCGGCGACAAAATTATCTTCCACCACCCACTGAATAAACGGTTCACAGCTGATGGCGCACGGATCTTCAACGCCGAGCGCGTCGGTGATTTCCGCCAGCGAGGCCTCCGTCGCGGCGGGCACAATTCTGTCGACCATCGTCCCCGGAAAGCTCACGTGGCTGTCAATCCATTCAGAAAGCGCTGCGGAACGCTTTTGCGCCATGCTCAGCACCGCGTTTTTCACCACGTGCCCGTTATCAGGGATATTGTCGCAGGAGAGCACGGTAAACGCAGGCAAGCCGCGCTCGCGGCGGCGGTGGAGCGCTTCGACCAGGATCCCGGGTGCGGAATGTGGCTCTGAAGGGTTTTCTAGGTCATGGATTATCCGGGCGTTGTGCAGATCGAGTTTCCCGGTCGCGGGATCGATGCAGTAGCCTTTCTCCGTGATGGTGAGCGACACAATAGCGACCTGAGGCTCGCAAAATTTCTCAATAATGGCGGGCAGAGAGTCCAGCTTTGCGTTCAGGCATTCATGGACGGCACCGACGATAATCGCCTCATTGCCTTCTGCCCCTTTCTCCAGCACAGTGAACAGGTGATCCTGCGCGCGCAGCTGGCTCATCAGCACGTCGCCGCTGAAGAGGCTAATCTCACAAATACCCCAGTCGCCGCCTTTTTCATTCAGCACCCGATTTGTTAACAATGCCTGGTGCGCACGGTGGAACGCGCCAAAGCCAAAATGGACGATGCGTGAGCGTAATTGCGCGCGATCGTAGCGAGGTTGCTGAACCCGGGCAGGAAGGGCGGTGGAGGCAATTGTCTTCATGAGATACACACCTGATTAACCATTAATTAACAATGCCAGTGTAAAGTTATATGACAGCAAATAAAATTGGTGAGCCGTAAATATCCCCGTTCTGTGAGTTTGATCAATCAATGTGAGACGGTATATTGACCCCTGGCGGCAAACATGTATGGTAGTCGTCATTGCAGTAACGCATATTGGTATAACAACTTTAGAGGGTGAGGCAATGGAACAAACCTGGCGTTGGTACGGGCCGAACGATCCGGTTTCTCTTGATGATGTGCGCCAGGCTGGCGCAACGGGTGTCGTCACGGCGCTGCATCATATTCCTAACGGTCAGGTATGGCCGGTTGAAGAAATTCAACAGCGTCAGGCGCTGCTGGCGGAGAAGGGGTTAACCTGGTCTGTGGTAGAGAGCATCCCGGTTCACGAAGACATCAAAACCCATTCCGGGGAGTACCAGACCTGGATTGCTAACTATCAGCAAAGCATTCGCAACCTGGCGGCCTGCGGCATTGATACGGTTTGCTATAACTTCATGCCCATCCTCGACTGGACGCGTACCGATCTTGAATATCAGATGCCGGACGGCTCGAAAGCGCTGCGTTTCGACCAGATCGCCTTCGCGGCGTTTGAGCTGCACATTCTGAAACGTCCCGGTGCCGAAGCGGATTACACCGCGGAAGAGCAGCAGCAGGCGCTTGCGTGGTTTAACGCCGCCAGTGACGCAGACATCGAAAAGCTGACCCGTAATATCATTGCGGGCCTGCCGGGAGCTGAAGAGGGGTATACCCTGGATCAGTTCCGCGCGCGCCTGGCGGAATACGGCGATATTGATAAGCAGCAGCTGCGTGAAAACATGGCGTATTTCCTGCGCGCTATCGTGCCGGTTGCTGAAGAGGCAGGTGTACGCCTCGCCGTGCACCCGGACGATCCGCCGCGTCCTATCCTCGGCCTGCCGCGCATTGTTTCCACCCTTGAAGATATGCAGTGGCTGAAAGAGACGGTAAACAGCATCTATAACGGCTTCACCATGTGTACCGGCTCCTACGGCGTGCGGGCGGATAACGATCTGGTGCGGATGATTGAAACCTTTGGCGATCGCATTCATTTCACGCACTTGCGTGCGACCTGCCGCGAGGAGAACCCAAAAACCTTCCACGAGGCGGCGCACCTGGGCGGCGATGTGAATATGGTGGCGGTGGTAGACGCCATTCTGGCGGAAGAGGCGCGTCGCAAGCAGGCGGGCGATGTGCGTCCTATCCCGTTCCGTCCGGATCACGGCCACCAGATGCTGGACGATCTGCGTAAGAAAACCAACCCAGGCTATTCGGCGATTGGCCGTCTTAAAGGGATGGCGGAAGTGCGCGGCGTTGAGCTGGCGCTGAAGATGACGAAGTATCCGGAGCTTCTGTAAGCTCTGTTGCCCGGTGGCGCTAAGCTTACCGGGCCTACAAAAAAAACCGGCCTGAAAGCCGGTTTTTGTGTTTTTGTTGGTCGGGCAAGGCGAAGCCGCCACCCGAAAAACGCCGCAATCAGTCAGCGCGACCCATATAGCGTTTTTCTTCGATATGGATGCGGATCTTCTCGCCAGCGGAGAGGTATTCCGGCACCTGCACAACCAGGCCGGTGGTCAGGGTAGCCGGTTTGTTGCGCGCACTTGCGGATGCGCCTTTGATGCCTGGTGCGGTTTCAACGATTTCCAGATCGACGGTCTGGGGCAGCTCCAGCGCCAGCAGCACGCCGTCCCAGGTCAGGACCTGCATGTCAGGCATGCCGCCTTCAGGGATGAACAGCAGCTCTTCTTCAATCTGATCTTTGGTGAAGATGTACGGGGTGTAGTCTTCTTTATCCATGAACACGTATTCGTTGCCGTCGATGTAGGAGAAATCAACGTAGCGACGGGTCAGGGTCACGGTATCGACGATATCGTCACCTTTAAAGCGCTCTTCCACCTTCAGGCCGGTACGCACATCGGCGAAACGCATTTTGTACAGCGTTGCTGCACCACGGGCGCTGGGTGCCTGAATGTCGATATCTTTCACAATCAGCAGTTTGCCGTTGTAATTCAGCACCATACCTTTCTTTATTTCGTTCGCTCTTGGCATTGCAGTAATCCTGTTTACGGGAGGTAAAAAATATCGCGCCAAATTACTCGCGCGCGGCCTTTCAGGCAAGAGGAATTCGTGGCTTTTGCTATCAATACGCAAAAGGTGTTACTGTGCGCGCGATGCCCGACTGCGCGGGCGATCGTCAGCGAAAGAGAGCATTTATGGATTGCCGTCCCGATTGTGGCGCGTGCTGTACTGCACCGTCCATTTCAAGCCCCATTCCAGGAATGCCGGAGGGCAAGCCTGCCAATACCCGCTGCGTTCAGCTCTCGGAAACGAACCTGTGCATGATCTTTGGCTCACCGCTGCGCCCGAAAGTGTGCTCCGGGCTTCAGCCCACTGCCGAAATGTGTGGCAGCACGCGAGGGCAGGCGATGACGTACCTTCTTGAGCTGGAAGCGCTCACCGCGCCCTAAACGTCTTTAATTCTCGCCAGACAGCCGATCGTCAGGGTACACATCAACAGCGCAATCCAGAACACCGTGTGATAGTTCCAGATTTCTGCAACGACACCGGCCATTGAGCCCGCGATAATCCAGCCCACGCGGGTGGTATTAGTATAAAGCGTGGTGGCAGAGCCTGCCTGGCCCGGCATCAGATCCTGAAAATAGAGCATACCTATCCCGGCGAGAATGCCAATATAGATGGCGTTCAGCAGCTGTAAAGCCAGCAACAGCCCCGGCGTATTTACCGTCAGCATACCGATATAGAACAGCAGACCGGCGACGGCGGCGATGCGCATTAAAAAACGCTTTCCGAAGCGCTTTGCGTAATAGCCCGCAATGAGCATCGTCGGGATCTCAAGCCCGGCCGCGGTGCCCATCATGATGCCCGCCAGCTTCTCCGACAGGTGCAGTTCATCAATAATAAACAGCGGCATATTGATGATATACAGGCTGTTGGTGCCCCACATCAGCGTACAGATAACAAACAGGAGCAGGGCATCGCGGCGGTTACGGCGCGGCGCTTCCAGCACGCCCGTTGCCACCTTCGGCTCTTTGCGCATGGACGGCAGGAAGAACCACACCAGCGCGCCGCACGCCACAAACGCGACTGCCGCGCTCAGGTACATCACCGTAAAGCCAAAACCCATCGCCAGCGCGTAGGCCAGCGGCGGACCAATCACCCACGCCAGCGACACCTGAGCACGCAGGACAGAGCTGAACATCACCGCTTCACGCCCAGTATGGTCGGCGTGTTCGCGGGCAAGGGCGAACAGCTGAGGGTTCGCTGTTGAGCCAAAGCTGCTCAGGAATACCCCGACGAAGAGCAGAATGAAATAGTTGCGGTTCCAGGCGAACAGAACGCAGGCCATGACCCCCAGCAGACAGCAGAAAACGATCAGGCTTTTACGATCGCCTTTTCTGTCGGATCGTCCCGCCAGAAACTGGCTGACCAGGATGCCGATGATGGCGCTTCCGGTAAAAAAGAAGCCGACCATTGCCGGACGAACATGAACCTCATTGGTCAGAAATAAGCTCAGCGTCGGCGTCTGTAACGCGCCGGCAATGCCCGTGAAAAAGGCAACAATCAGGAAGGCCGCTGAGGTCAAGTCAAAGGGCTTCGGCGAGACGGCCGCAGGGGTGTTATGCATGTTTTATAATTAGCGAGTAGCAGAGAGGGGCGGAGTGTACGCCGTCAGCTAAAAAATAAACAGTGGGTGCGGTCAATGATGCCACGAAAAATCAAAATGGCATTTCATCTTGCATCCTCGTCGGCTGACCTTAGCTGAAACTGACTTGCTGAACTTCAGCAAAATTCAGCTCAATGAAGAAGAAATGTGCTGTATCTCTAAATTCTGATATCAGAAATACGAGTTTACTTGCAAGGCATTGCAGAAAGCGCAAGACTTTTTGAAACGTTTCAGCGCTATCTTGTTTTAACAAACGGAGCAGGCTAGCGCATTTTTTCTCATTAAAGCTGAAACGATTCAAGTTCAGCAGGAGTGGAGAACCATGTTCCAGTTATCTGTTCAGGATATCCACCCGGGCGCTCAGGCCGGGGATAAAGAAGAGGCTATTCGCCAGGTTGCCGCTGCGCTTGTGCAGGCGGGTAACGTCGCGGACGGCTATGTAAACGGCATGCTGGCCCGCGAGCAGCAGACCTCAACCTTCCTCGGCAATGGCATTGCCATTCCGCACGGTACAACCGACACCCGCGATCAGGTGCTGAAAACCGGCGTTCAGGTTTATCAATTCCCGCAGGGCGTGCTCTGGGGCGACGGTCAGGTGGCGTATGTGGCTATCGGTATCGCGGCCAGCAGCGACGAACACTTAGGCCTGCTGCGTCAGCTGACGCATGTCCTGAGCGATGACGACGTGGCTGAGCAGCTCAAGTCCGCTACCACAGCTGAAGAGCTGCGCGCCCTGCTGATGGGCGAAAAACAGAGCGAAGCGCTGAAACTGGATAATGAAACGCTGACGCTGGACGTGATTGCCTCCGATCTGGTGACGCTGCAGGCGCTGAACGCGGGTCGTCTGAAAGAAGCCGGCGCGGCGGATGCCACCTTTGTGACGCGCGCGATTAACGATAAGCCGTTGAATCTGGGTCAGGGTATCTGGCTGAACGACAGTGCTGAAGGCAACCTGCGCAGCGCTATCGCCGTGAGCCGCGCGGCCAATGCGTTTGACGTGGAAGGCGAGCGTGCGGCCATGCTGGTGACCGTGGCGATGAACGACGATCAGCCGGTTTCCGTGCTGAAGCGTCTGGGCGACCTACTGCTGAACAACAAAGCTGAAAAACTGCTGAACGCTGATGCCTCCACCGTGCTGGCACTGCTGACCAGTGATGATGCGCCGACTGAAGACGTGCAGACCGCAGAGTTCGTGGTACGCAACGAGCACGGCCTGCATGCACGTCCGGGCACCATGCTGGTGAATACCATTAAACAATTCGAGAGTGAGATCACCGTGGCGAATCTTGATGGCACGGGCAAACCGGCCAACGGCCGTAGTCTGATGAAAGTTGTCGCGCTGGGCGTGAAGAAAGGACATCGTCTGCGTTTCACCGCACAGGGTGCCGATGCTGAACAGGCGCTGAAAGCGATTGGCGACGCCATCGCGGCGGGTCTGGGGGAGGGCGCATAATGAGCAGACGTGTTGCGACTATTACGCTGAACCCGGCTTATGACCTGGTAGGATTTTGCCCGGAAATTGAGCGCGGCGAAGTCAACCTCGTGCGTACCACTGGCCTGCATGCTGCGGGTAAAGGGATTAACGTCGCGAAAGTGCTCAAGGATCTCGGTATCGACGTCACCGTGGGTGGATTCCTCGGTAAAGATAACCAGGATGGTTTTCAGCAGCTGTTCAGCGAGCTGGGCATTGCCAACCGTTTTCAGATTGTTCAGGGCCGTACCCGTATCAACGTCAAGCTGACGGAGAAAGACGGTGAAGTGACCGATCTGAACTTCTCTGGCTTCGAAGTGACGCCGTCTGACTGGGAGCGTTTTGTTAACGACTCTCTGACCTGGCTCGGTCAGTTTGACATGGTTTGCGTCAGCGGCAGCCTGCCGTCCGGCGTCAGCCCGGAAGCGTTTACCGACTGGATGACGCGCCTGCGCAGCCAGTGCCCGTGCATCATTTTTGACAGCAGCCGCGACGCGCTGGTTGCGGGTCTGAAAGCCTCTCCGTGGCTGGTGAAGCCGAATCGCCGCGAGCTGGAGATCTGGGCGGGTCGTAAGCTGCCAGAATTAAAAGATGTGATTGACGCTGCCCATGCGCTGCGCGAGCAGGGTATCGCTCACGTGGTGATCTCTCTTGGTGCAGAAGGCGCGCTGTGGGTTAACGCGTCTGGCGAATGGATCGCCAAACCGCCGTCAATGGAAGTTGTCAGCACCGTTGGCGCAGGGGATTCCATGGTTGGCGGCCTGATTTATGGTCTGCTGATGCGTGAATCCAGTGAACATACTTTACGTCTTGCCACCGCCGTTGCTGCCCTGGCCGTAAGCCAGAGCAATGTCGGCATTACCGATCGTACCCAGTTAGCCGCGATGATGGCGCGCGTTGACTTAAAACCTTTTAACTAACAGCAGGAGAGGAATAATGAAAACGCTGCTGATCATTGACTCCGGTCTCGGACAGGCCCGCGCCTATATGGCGAAGACCTTGCTGGGCGCGGCGGCACAAAAAGCACATCTGGACATTATCGATAATCCAGGCGATGCAGAACTGGCCATTGTACTGGGCGACAAAATCCCGGCTGACAGTGCGCTGAACGGCAAGAAAGTGTGGCTGGGCGATATTAATCGCGCGGTGGCACACCCGGAACTGTTCCTGAGCGAAGCGAAAGGGCACGCGTCTGTCTACAGCGCGCCTGTCGCGACGGCACCGGCTGCGGCCACGGGGCCGAAACGCATTGTTGCGGTGACGGCCTGCCCGACGGGCGTGGCTCACACCTTTATGGCGGCTGAAGCCATTGAAACCGAAGCGAAAAAACGCGGCTGGTGGGTAAAAGTTGAAACGCGCGGCTCCGTCGGTGCCGGCAACGCGATCACCCCTGAAGAAGTGGCTGAAGCCGATCTGGTTATCGTGGCGGCGGATATCGAAGTGGACCTGGCAAAATTTGCCGGTAAGCCAATGTACCGCACGTCTACCGGCCTGGCGCTGAAAAAGACCGCGCAGGAGTTTGATAAAGCGCTGGTGGAAGCGAAGCCGTATCAGGCAACCGGCGCGCGTCAAACCGCGACGGAAGGTAAGAAAGAGTCTGCAGGCGCCTATCGCCATCTGTTGACCGGCGTGTCTTACATGCTGCCGATGGTGGTTGCGGGTGGTCTGTGTATCGCCCTCTCGTTCGCATTTGGTATTACTGCGTTTAAAGAGCAAGGCACGCTGGCCGCTGCGTTAATGCAGATTGGCGGCGGTTCCGCGTTCGCGCTGATGGTCCCCGTTCTGGCAGGCTTTATTGCCTTCTCCATTGCTGACCGTCCTGGCCTGACGCCGGGCCTTATCGGCGGCATGCTGGCCGTGAGCACCGGTTCTGGCTTTATCGGCGGTATTATCGCGGGCTTCCTGGCCGGTTACGTCGCGAAGCTCATCAGCTCGAAGCTCAAGCTGCCTCAGAGTATGGAAGCGCTGAAACCTATTCTGATCATCCCGCTGATTTCCAGCCTGGTGGTCGGTCTGGCGATGATTTACCTGATTGGTAAGCCGGTTGCGGGCATTCTGGCGGGTCTGACCCACTGGCTGCAAACCATGGGTACCGCGAACGCGGTTCTGCTGGGTGCAATCCTCGGCGGCATGATGTGTACCGACATGGGTGGTCCGGTGAACAAAGCGGCGTACGCCTTTGGCGTTGGCCTGCTGAGTACCCAGACCTACGCGCCAATGGCAGCCATCATGGCGGCAGGTATGGTGCCTCCTCTGGCGCTCGGCCTGGCGACGATTATTGCCCGTCGTAAGTTCGATAAAGCGCAGCAGGAAGGCGGCAAAGCGGCGCTGGTTCTGGGCTTGTGCTTCATTACCGAAGGGGCGATTCCGTTCGCGGCTCGTGACCCAATGCGTGTACTGCCGTGCTGTATCGCGGGTGGTGCAGTGACGGGTGCGATCTCCATGGCGATTGGCGCGAAGCTGATGGCACCACACGGCGGTCTGTTTGTCCTGCTGATCCCAGGCGCCATCACCCCGGTCCTGGGCTACCTGCTGGCCATCGTTGCCGGTACGCTGGTGGCGGGTCTGTCATACGCAGTGCTGAAACGTCCTGAAGCGGAAGTTGTGGCGAAAGCAGCGTAAACAAGGTGTCGGGTGGCGGCTTCGCCTTACCCGACCTATAAAAAAGCCGGGTTGCATTATGCACCCGGCTTTTTTTATGCCGCCTGTTCAGCGGTTTGCTGTGCCTTCAGCCAGGCTATCTCTTCTGCCCAGATATCCGGATTGATGGTTTCCAGCACCATCGGAATACCCTCGAAGCGGGCGTCCTGCATAATAAACCGAAACGCATCGTGGCCGATGTTACCTTCGCCCAGGCTGTGGTGGCGGTCAACGCGGCTGCCGAACGCGCTTTTCGCATCGTTCAGGTGCATTCCGCGCAGGTACTTAAAGCCCACTATGCGCTCGAACTCATCGAACGTGTTTTTCGTTGCTTCGGTGGTGCGCAGGTCATATCCGGCGGCAAACGCGTGGCAGGTATCAATGCATACGCCAACGCGGGATTTATCCTCCACGCCGTCGATAATCGCCGCCAGATGTTCGAACCTAAAGCCGAGGTTGCTGCCCTGACCTGCGGTATTCTCAATCACCGCGGTGACACCTTTGGTCTTGTCCAGCGTGATGTTGATGGACTCGGCAATGCGAGCCAGGCAGGCATCTTCATCGATTTGCATCAGATGGCTGCCCGGATGGAAGTTCAGCAGCGTCAGCCCCAGCTGTTCGCAGCGCTGTACTTCATCAAGAAACGCCTCGCGGGATTTTTCCAGCGCCTCTTCAACCGGGTGACCGAGGTTGATCAGGTAGCTGTCGTGGGGAAGGATCTGGCCTGGCCCATAGTGATACTTCTCACAGGCGGCTTTAAAATCATCAATCACGTCAGCGGTGAGCGGCGCGGCGCGCCACTGGCGCTGGTTTTTGGTGAACAGGGCGAAAGCGGTCGCCTCGATTTCGGCGGCGCGAATGGCGGCATTCGCAAGGCCGCCTGCAGCGCTGACGTGCGCTCCAACATATTTCATAAAAAAACTCCTGCTAACCCGAAACGCTTATGATAGCGGGTTAGCAGGAGAAGGACGAGATGGTTTATGCCATCAGGCTATGGACCGCGAGGTTAATCGCGCCGCCGCCGACAATCAGCCAGATGAAGAGTACCAGCGCCATCAGCAGCGGCTTCGCACCGGCTTTTTTCAGCGCGCTGACGTGTGTAGTCACCCCCAGGGCCGCCATGGCCATCGCCAGCAGTACGGTATCCAGCGTCACCAGCATATCCACCACCGCTTTCGGCAGCAGGTGGAAGGAGTTAAAGATAGCGACCACGATGAACAGGATCGCAAACCATGGAATGGTGATTTTACTTTTCTGATTACTGTCCGCCGGTGCAAGCTGTTTAACCCGCGCAGCAAGGAAAATCAGGAACGGCGCCAGCATCATCACGCGCAGCATTTTGGCAATCACCGCCGCGTTTTCGGCTTCAGGGTTAATAGCATGTCCTGCCGCCACCACCTGGGCCACTTCGTGCATGGTCGAACCGATATAGATGCCGTAGGTTTCCGGGCTAAACCAGTGGGCAACCAGCGGATACATGGCCGGGTAGAGGAAGATCGCCAGAGTACCGAAGATCACCACCGTTGCCACCGCCACGGTTACCTTGCTGGCTTCGGCTTTAACGACGGGCTCTGTTGCCAGCACCGCCGCGGCCCCACAGATACTGCTCCCGGCACCGATCAGCCAGCTGGTTTGCTTATCCAGGCCAAAGACTTTCTGGCCGATAAAGCAGGCCAGCAAAAAGGTGCTGGTCAGCGTCAGGACGTCGATAGCGATTCCGCTCACGCCCACGTCCGCAATCTGCGAAAAGGTGAGACGGAAGCCGTAAAGGATGATCCCGAGACGCAGCAGGTGCTGTTTGGCAAAGATCACGCCGCCGTCGCAGGATTTCCAGATGTGTGGGTAAACGGTATTTCCCACGACCATGCCCAGCAAAATAGCCAGCGTCAACGCGCTAAAACCTGCGCCTGCGATAGCCGGGATGCTGCCGCCCCATAATGCTACGGCGGTCACTGCTGCGCTAAGCGCGAGGCCCGGCACGAAGTGCCACACTGTACGATGATGTTGTAGGGTGATTTCTGACATAACCTTCTCCTTTGTCTGGCTAAAGGTTACGGCGCTCTGGCTTAAAAATAAAATTGATTATATACTTATAATCAATCTATATAAGTGGTAAGCAACCATGCACATTACATTGCGTCAGCTGGAAGTGTTTGCCGAGGTGCTGAAAAGCGGCTCGACGACCCAGGCGTCACAAATGCTGGCGCTCTCGCAGTCTGCGGTCAGCGCGGCGTTGACCGATCTTGAAGGACAGCTGGGCGTGCAGCTGTTCGACAGGGTAGGGAAGCGTCTGGTGGTCAACGAGCACGGTCGTCTTCTTTATCCACGCGCGCTGGCGCTGTTGGAGCAGGCTATCGAAATCGAACAGCTTTTCCGCGAAGACAACGGTGCGATCCGCGTCTATGCCAGCAGCACCATTGGGAACTACATCCTGCCGGAAGTGATTGCCCGCTACCGCCGGGATTTCCCGACCCTGCCGCTGGAGATGAGCGTGGGCAATAGTCAGGACGTTATCAACGCGGTGATCGATTTCCGCGTGGATATCGGCCTCATCGAAGGGCCCTGCCATAACGTCGATATCATTGCCGAGCCCTGGCTGGAGGATGAGCTGGTGGTGTTTGCATCCCCGGCCTCATCGTTATTGCAGGGCGAGGTGACGCTGGAGCGCCTGGCGCAGGCGCAGTGGATCCTGCGCGAGCAGGGCTCCGGCACGCGTGAAATTGTCGATTATCTGCTGCTTTCCCATCTGCCGCATTTCCAGCTAGGGATGGAGCTGGGGAACTCTGAGGCCATCAAGCACGCGGTGCGTCACGGCCTGGGAATCAGCTGTCTTTCCCGGCGCGTCATTGCCGAACAGCTTGAAACGGGGTCGCTGGTTGAAATTCCGGTTCCATTGCCGAAGCTAGTGCGCACGCTATGGTGCATCCATCATCGTCAGAAACACCTTTCCAGCTCTCTGCAGCGTTTTCTGCGCTACTGCGCCATTTAACGTTCCCCGGTGGCGCTTCGCTTACCGGGGCTACGCGCGCCTGTCACCCCACATTTTTATGCTTTACTTATAATCCTGGCCGAGTCATGAAGCTCTCTTATAACTGAGTATTTCTGCCGGAAGGAACGCGGATCGTCTGCTACAATCGCGCCTCATTTATTAAATGGACAGCATTTTCATATGGTTTCAGAAATTAAAACCACAGAAGCGCCCACGCTACGTCGTGAACTCAAGGCGCGTCACCTGACGATGATCGCCATTGGCGGCTCAATCGGTACAGGTCTTTTCGTTGCCTCTGGCGCAACGATTTCGGCAGCAGGCCCGGGTGGGGCGCTCTTCTCTTATATCCTGATTGGCCTGATGGTGTACTTCCTGATGACCAGTCTCGGCGAACTGGCCGCGTACATGCCGGTATCCGGTTCGTTCTCGACCTACGGTCAAAAATACGTTGAAGAAGGCTTCGGCTTCGCGCTGGGCTGGAACTACTGGTACAACTGGGCGGTCACCATCGCCGTTGACCTTGTCGCCGCACAGCTGGTGATGAACTGGTGGTTCCCGGATACGCCGGGCTGGATCTGGAGCGCCCTGTTCCTGGCCGTCATCTTCCTGCTGAACTACATCTCCGTGCGCGGTTTCGGCGAGGCGGAATACTGGTTCTCTTTGATCAAAGTGGCAACCGTCATCATCTTTATCGTCGTCGGTGTGGCGATGATCGTTGGTATTTTCAAAGGCGCAGAACCTGCGGGCTGGAGTAACTGGGCGATAGGCGATGCGCCGTTTGCCGGTGGCCTTTCGGCGATGATTGGCGTGGCGATGATTGTCGGCTTCTCCTTCCAGGGGACTGAGCTGATTGGTATCGCCGCCGGTGAGTCAGAGAACCCGGAGAAAAATATTCCGCGTGCGGTCCGTCAGGTATTCTGGCGTATCCTGCTGTTCTATGTGTTCGCGATCCTCATTATCAGCCTGATCATCCCGTACACCGATCCAAGCCTGCTGCGTAATGACGTAAAAGACATTAGCGTCAGCCCGTTCACGCTGGTCTTCCAGCACGCCGGTCTGCTTTCAGCTGCGGCAGTGATGAACGCCGTTATCCTGACCGCTGTGCTTTCAGCCGGTAACTCCGGGATGTACGCGTCCACCCGTATGCTCTACACGCTGGCATGCGACGGTAAAGCCCCGCGTATCTTCGCGAAGCTGTCCCGTGGCGGCGTACCGCGTAACGCGCTGTATGCCACAACGGTGATTGCCGGTCTGTGCTTCCTGACCTCTATGTTTGGCAACCAGACGGTGTACCTGTGGCTGCTTAACACGTCCGGGATGACGGGCTTTATTGCCTGGCTGGGGATTGCTATTAGCCACTACCGTTTCCGCCGCGGCTTCGTCAAGCAGGGTCACGATGTTAACTCGCTGCCGTATCGCTCCGGCTTCTTCCCGCTGGGTCCTATTTTCGCCTTCATTCTGTGCCTGATCATTACGCTGGGACAGAACTATGAAGCGTTCCTGGCGGACACCATTGACTGGGGCGCCGTGACGGCGACCTACATTGGTATTCCGCTTTTCCTCGTCATCTGGTTTGGCTACAAGCTGACGAAAGGAACAAAATTCGTTCGCTACAGTGAAATGGAATTCCCGGAACGGTTTAAACAATAATCGCACTTCCTCTCTTTTAACCCGCTCATTCGAGCGGGTTTTTTTATGCCCGCATCCTGAAACAAAGATATATTTCTTAACAATTTAATTGATAATAATTATCGTTTGCTTTATCGTTATCAAAAATAAGCGTGTCACCGACCCACCGCAGATGTGGGCGGAAAGGAAGACGCTGTGAGCAATGATGATTTGATTTAGTTGTATTTACCTCATGGAGATATGGAATGTTTAGGTTGAATCCCTTCGTCAGGGGAGGACTTTGTGCGTCCGCAATGTCCCTGACCCTGCCTGTTATCGCAGCGGAATCCGGCGACACAATGGTTGTAACGGCCTCCGCGACCGAGCAAAACCTGAAAGACGCACCGGCAAGCATCAGCGTAATTACCCAGGAAGATTTGCAGCGCAAACCCGTTCAGAATCTGAAAGATGTGTTACGGGAGGTGCCGGGCGTTCAGCTCACGAGCGAAGGGGACAACCGTAAAGGGGTAAGTATTCGTGGACTGGACAGCAGCTATACGCTGATCCTGATCGACGGCAAGCGCGTTAACTCGCGTAACGCGGTATTCCGCCATAATGATTTCGACCTCAACTGGGTGCCGGTTGACGCCATCGAACGCATCGAAGTGGTGCGCGGACCTATGTCTTCTCTGTACGGTTCCGATGCGCTGGGCGGGGTGGTGAACATTATCACCAAAAAAATCGGCCAGAAATGGACGGGCACCCTGAGCGCCGATTCCACGATTCAGGAACACCGCGACCGTGGAGACACGTACAACGGCCAGTTCTATACCAGCGGTCCGCTGGTTGACGGCCTGCTGGGGCTGAAAGCCTACGGTAGCCTCGCGAAGCGTGAGAAAGACGGTCAGCAGAAGTCCTCCACCACGGCGAGCGGTGAAACGCCGCGCATTGAAGGCTTCACCAGCCGCGATGCGAATGTGGAATTCGCCTGGACGCCGTCTGAAAATCACGACTTTACGGCGGGCTACGGTTTCGACCGTCAGGATCGCGACTCGGATTCCCTCGACAAAAACCGCCTTGAGCGTCAGAACTACTCTCTCAGCCACAACGGTCGTTGGGGCGTCGGCAACAGCGAGCTGAAGGTTTACGGCGAAAAGGTGGATAACAAAAACCCCGGCAACAGCAATCCTATAACCTCCGAGAGCAACGCGGTGGACGGAAAATACGTGCTGCCGCTGGGCGAAATCAACCAGCTGATGACCTTCGGCGGCGAATGGCGTCACGATAAGCTGAAGGATCCTGTCAACCTGACGGGCGGTTCCAGCAGCAGTACGTCGACAAGCCAGTATGCCCTGTTCCTTGAAGATGAGTGGCGTATCTTTGAACCTCTGGCGCTGACCACCGGCATCCGTATGGATGACCATGATACCTACGGCGATCACTGGAGCCCGCGAGCCTATCTGGTTTACAACGCGACCGATACCGTAACGGTGAAAGGGGGCTGGGCCACCGCGTTTAAAGCGCCGTCGCTGCTCCAGCTTAGCCCGGACTGGGTCACCGGCTCGTGTCGCGGTGCCTGTGAGATAGTCGGTAATCCGGATCTGAAACCGGAAACCAGCGAGAGCTTCGAATTCGGACTGTACTACAGCGGGGAAGAGGGCTGGTTAGAGGGCGTGCAGGCCAGCGTCACCACCTTCCAGAATAACGTGGATGACCGCATCAGCATCAGCCGTACGGCCAATGCAAAACAGGCCCAGGGCTACCCTAACTACGTTGGACTGAATGCGGACGGAGAACCAATTTTCCGCTACTACAACGTTAATAAGGCGCGCATCCGCGGGGTGGAAACCGAGCTGAAATTCCCGCTGGCGGACGACTGGAAACTGACCCTTAACTATACCTATAACGACGGTCGTGATATCAGCAACGGCGGCAACAAGCCGTTGTCGGATCTGCCGTTCCACACCGCCAACGGTACCGTTGACTGGAAGGCAACGCAGGACTGGTCGTTCTACGTTCAGGGCAACTACACCGGTGAGAAACGCGCGCTGACCAGCAGTGCACCAACGCCGGGTGGCTATGTCATCTGGAATACCGGCGCCGCGTGGCAGGCGACGAAAAGCGTGAAGCTGCGTGCTGGCGTGCAGAACCTGCTGGATAAAGATCTGAGCCGCGACGATTACAGCTATACGGAAGACGGCCGTCGCTACTTTGTGGGCGTGGATTATAAGTTCTGATGCGGCCAGGGTAAAAGCAAAACGGCAACGTAAGTTGCCGTTTTTAGTGTTTGTTCCCTCTCCCTTTGGGAGAGGGCCAGGGTGAGGGCATCAGATCGCACGCAGCCGCACTTACCCAAACAAATGCTCCGCATGAAAGCGGAGATGATCCTCAATAAAGGATGCGATGAAGTAATAGCTGTGGTCATACCCCGGCTGAATGCGCAGCGTCAGCGGCCAGTCCTTCTGGCGTGCCGCTTCTGCCAGCACCGCAGGCTGCAGCTGTCCGGCGAGGAACTGGTCCGCATCGCCCTGATCGATAAGCATCGGGATCGCATTTGCCGAACTGCTGGCCAACATCAGCGCACAGCTGTCCCATTCCTGCCATTTTGCTTCATCTTCACCCAGATAGTTCGTGAAGGCTTTTTGCCCCCACGGTACCTGCGTTGGATTCACAATTGGCGCAAATGCCGACACGCTGGCGTATTTTCCCGGATTTTTTAACGCCATGATCAGCGCCCCGTGACCGCCCATAGAATGTCCGCTGATGGCACAGCGGTCGCTTACCGCAAACCCGGACTGAATCAGCGCGGGCAGCTCGTCGCGAATGTAGTCATACATGCGGTAATGGTGCGCCCAGGGCTGCTCGGTCGCATTGAGATAAAACCCGGCGCCTTTGCCCAGGTCGTATCCGGCATCGTCGGCCACATCATCGCCACGCGGGCTGGTGTCAGGCATCACCAGCGCAATGCCCAGCCCGGCGGCAATACGCTGCGCGCCCGCTTTGGTGGTGAAGTTCTCGTCGTTGCAGGTCAGGCCTGAAAGCCAGAACAGAACCGGCGGATTTTCCGTCGGCGGCAGGAAAATGCTGAACGTCATCGCACAGTTCAGAACGGTGGAGTCATGCCGCCAGCGCTGCTGTCGACCTTCAAAACAACGGTGCTCCTCGAGCAGTTCCATGCAGGGCTCCTTTATGAGAATGCGTATTCATAAAAACCATAATACAGCCTTTTCATTGACCTGTGAGCAACTTTCACTTTCGCCTGACGCCCAGATGCTGCATCATAAATTTACTTTTCTTTAACAATTGGAGCGGTCATGGCGCTGCGTATTGCGCTCAGTGGGTTTGTCGTTCTGGTGGTGGCGATGGGGATAGGGCGCTTTGCCTTTACGCCTCAGGTACCGCTCATGATTGCTGCCGGACAGCTTACGCTGACCAGCGCGGGTCTGGTGGCGGCGATGAACTATCTGGGCTATCTGGTGGGCGCATGGGATGCAATGCGCGCGCACCGCTTTGTGGAAACGCGCCTCTGGCTTGGCATCACCGGCGCGGTTGCGCTGACGCTGCTCTCCGCGGCGGCGGATAACGCCGTTATGCACGGCCTGCTGCGCTTCGTGATTGGCTGCATGAGCGGCTGGTCGATGGTACTCATTGCCGCCTGGACCAACGAGCGGCTGGGGCAGCTGGGTAAACCGGGCCTGAGCGCCGCCGTGTTTGCCGGACCGGGAGCGGGCATTGCTCTGAGCGGGCTTCTCGCCGTCTATATCCAGGCGAAATCCCTTTCGGCCGGGGCGGCATGGCAAATCTACGGCGTGCTGGCGCTGGTGCTGATTGCGCTGGTGGCGCGCTACCTGCCGCGATCCGGGCAGCTCCATCGCCCCGGCACCGCGCCGGAGCCGCTGGTGCTGACGGCGGATTTAAAGCGCCTGGTCTGGAGCTACAGCCTGGCCGGGTTTGGCTATATCCTCCCGGCGACATTCCTGTCACAAATGGCGGCGGTGCGTTTTCCCGGCAGCCTGTTTGCCCAGTTTGTCTGGCCGATTTTTGGTATCGCCGCCGTGGTGGGCATTGCGCTCAGTATTCTTTTACGCCACACCTCAACGGCTAACCGCAGGCTGGCTATCGTGCTGTGGTTACAGGGGGCTGGCGTGCTGGCGGCCTGGCTGCTGCCGGGGATTGGCGGTTTGCTGACGGGCGGGCTGCTGGTGGGCGGCGGTTTTTTGTGTGCCGTGCAGCTCTCTCTTTTATACGGCCGCGAGCTGGCGCCAAACCATACGCGCTATATGGCAGGCCTGCTCACCACCGGGTATGCGATTGGTCAATTGATTGGCCCGATGACCTCGGCGTTATCAACCTGGCTTACCCACCGGCTGGAGCCCGCGCTGGGGCTGGCGGGTGTTGCGCTGTTCGTCGGCGGAGCGCTGGTCTGGAATCGTCACGCTGAAAGGCAACAGCAATTGCAATAATTATCGTCGTGAATACTGGATTATGTGCGCCGCCTCACGCACAATGAGCGCATACTTTTGCCACAACGAGGGCAAAAGACGCCACACCTGCAGGAGAACAAAATGTCATCACTCAGTAAAGAAGCTGCCCTGGTCCACGAAGCCCTGGTTGCGCGCGGTCTTGAAACGCCACTGCGTCCGCCCGTACAGGATTTGGACAATGAAACCCGCAAGCGTCTGATTGCCGGTCATATGACCGAGATCATGGAGCTGCTGAATCTCGATCTGAGTGACGACAGTCTGATGGAGACGCCGCACCGCATCGCGAAAATGTACGTCGACGAAATTTTCTCCGGGCTGGATTACGCCAACTTCCCGAAAATCACCGTCATTGAAAACAAGATGAAAGTGGACGAGATGGTGACGGTACGCGATATCACGCTGACCAGCACCTGCGAACACCACTTCGTGACCATCGACGGTAAAGCGACCGTGGCGTATATCCCAAAAGATACGGTGATTGGCCTGTCGAAGATCAACCGCATCGTGCAGTTCTTTGCCCAGCGTCCGCAGGTGCAGGAGCGTCTGACGCAGCAGATCCTGACCGCGCTGCAAACGCTGCTGGGCACCAATAACGTGGCCGTTTCTATCGATGCGGTTCACTACTGCGTGAAGGCGCGCGGCGTGCGTGATGCGACCAGTGCAACGACCACGACGTCGCTGGGCGGCCTGTTTAAATCTAGCCAGAATACCCGCCAGGAGTTCCTGCGCGCCGTACGTCACCACAACTAAGTCTTACAGGGCAGGAACCATGGAGCGAAACGTCACGCTCGATTTTGTTCGCGGCGTCGCCATTCTCGGTATCCTGCTGCTTAATATCAGCGCCTTCGGCCTGCCGAAGGCGGCTTACCTCAATCCTGCCTGGTATGGCGACATCACGCGCAGCGATGCCTGGACCTGGGCTGTCCTCGATCTCTTCGCGCAGGTTAAATTCCTCACGCTGTTTGCCCTGCTGTTTGGTGCAGGTCTGCAACTCCTCCTCAGACGCGGTACGCGCTGGATCCAGTCGCGCCTGACGCTGCTGGTTCTCCTCGGCTTTATCCACGGCCTGTTCTTTTGGGACGGCGATATTCTTCTCGCGTATGGGTTAGTCGGGCTCATCTGCTGGCGTCTGATTCGCGATGCGCACAGCGTAAAAAGCCTGTTTAACACCGGCGTGATGCTCTACGTCATGGGGCTTGGGGTCCTGCTGCTGCTGGGGACGATCTCCGGCGAAGCGACGAACCGTTCCTGGATCCCGGATGCCGCTAACCTGCAGTACGAACAGTACTGGAAGCTGAAGGGCGGTACGGAAGCGATAAGCAACCGCGCGGATATGCTGGGGGATAACCTCCTTGCGCTGGGGGCGCAATACGGCTGGCAGCTGGCGGGCATGATGCTGATGGGCGCGTCACTGATGCGCACCGGCTGGCTGAAAGGGGAGTTCAGCCTGCGTCACTATCGGCGAACGGGTGTCGGGCTGGTGCTGATCGGCGTGCTGATTAACCTCCCGGCGATAATCACGCAGTGGCACATCCACTGGGATTACCGCTGGTGCGCGTTCCTGCTCCAGGTGCCGCGCGAACTGAGCGCGCCGTTCCAGACCATCGGCTACGCGGCGCTGATCTATGGCTTCTGGCCAACGCTTTCCCGCCTGTGGATCGTCAGCGCTATCGCCTGCGTGGGCCGCATGGCGTTGAGCAATTACCTCCTGCAAACGCTTCTCTGCACCACGCTTTTCTATCGATTTGGCCTGTTTATGAAATTCGACCGCTTCACGCTGCTGGCGTTTGTTATTCCGGTCTGGGTGATTAACCTGGCGTTTTCTGTTCTCTGGCTACGCTATTTCCGCCAGGGACCGCTGGAGTGGGTGTGGCGTCAGTTAACCGCACATGCTTCAGGGGTATCATTGAGGAACACATCCAGATAACGATCTGGATCACAATCATTAACAAAACGGATGTAAGCGTTTTCATGAGTGTGAGCTTCTTCACGTAGTCCCCTCTCTCTCGCTGCCAAAATAGCCACCTTGCTAAACACAGGGGGTGTCTGTGAGTTGCTGCAATCCTTTGAAGGATGGTGAATATGATCACCATTCGTGACGTCGCCCGTCAGGCGGGCGTTTCTGTGGCTACCGTCTCACGCGTGCTGAACAATAGCGCGCTGGTCAGCCCTGAAACCCGTGAAATCGTAATGAAAGCCGTGACCCAGCTCGGGTACCGGCCAAATGCCAATGCCCAGGCGCTTGCGACGCAGGTCAGCGACACCATCGGCGTGGTGGTGATGGACGTCTCGGATGCCTTTTTCGGCGCGCTGGTCAAAGCGGTCGACGTGGTCGCCCAGCAGCATCAGAAATATGTCCTGATCGGCAATAGCTATCATGAGGCGGAAAAGGAGCGTCATGCCATTGAAGTGCTGATCCGCCAGCGCTGTAACGCCTTGATTGTCCACTCAAAAGCTTTGAGCGATGAAGAGCTAACCGGCTTTATGGATCAGATCCCGGGCATGGTGCTGATCAACCGCATCGTCCCCGGCTATGCCCACCGCTGCGTCGGGCTGGATAACGTCAGCGGCGCCATGATGGCGACGAAAATGCTCATCAACAACGGGCATCAGCGGATCGGTTATCTGGCCTCCAGCCATCATATTGAAGATGACGACCTGCGGCGCGAGGGATGGCAAAACGCCCTGAAAGAGCACGGCATTACGCCGTCAGAAAGCTGGACGGGCACCGGTACGCCGGACATGCAGGGCGGCGAGGCGGCAATGGTGGAGCTGCTGGGCCGCAATCTGCAGCTTACTGCGGTGTTTGCCTATAACGACAGCATGGCGGCAGGAGCCCTGACGGCGCTGAAAGATAACGGCATTGCGGTGCCACAGCATTTATCACTCATTGGTTTTGATGATATTCCGATTGCCCGTTACACCGACCCGCAGCTGACAACGGTGCGTTACCCCATTGCCTCTATGGCGAAACTGGCGACTGAGCTGGCGTTACAGGGGGCGGCAGGGCTGCTGGATCCGGGCGCAACGCACTGTTTCATGCCGACTTTAGTGCGCCGACACTCCGTCGCGGCCCGGCAAATTGTGGTTCCGATCACTAACTGATTACATCAGGTGATGTAACCGTTTTCAATCTGTGAGTAAATTCACAGTATCTTAACAAGGCGCTGACTATGATGTCAGCGTTTTAGGGGCTGAAACGCTATGTAACGGTGATTATTCACTTTCACTATAGCCAATGTGCCGCAAACAACGAATAAAACGCATTTCTGGAGCGTTACCGAACACGGAAGATAGAAATTTTATAAGTGAACTTCGGCTGTCAGTAACGTTTTATTAACACCTGCCCGCCGATCGTTATTCACAAGAACTACCCTGCATAAAAAAACCGGAGATACCATGAATAAGAAGGTGTTGACCCTGTCTGCCGTAATGGCAAGCATGCTTTTTGGTGCAGCAGCGCACGCTGCGGATACCCGTATTGGTGTGACCATCTATAAATACGACGACAACTTCATGTCTGTTGTACGTAAAGCGATTGAGAAAGATGCGAAAGCAGCGCCAGACGTTCAGCTGCTGATGAACGACTCCCAGAACGACCAGTCCAAACAGAACGACCAGATCGACGTTCTGCTGGCGAAAGGCGTGAAAGCCCTGGCCATCAACCTGGTTGACCCGGCTGCAGCAGGCACGGTTATTGAAAAAGCGCGCGGCCAGAACGTGCCAATCGTCTTCTTCAACAAAGAACCTTCCCGTAAGGCGCTGGATAGCTACGACAAAGCGTATTACGTCGGTACCGACTCCAAAGAGTCCGGTATTATTCAGGGCGATCTGATCGCGAAACACTGGGCGGCAAACCCGAACTGGGACCTGAACAAAGACGGTCAGATTCAGTTCGTGCTGCTGAAAGGCGAACCAGGCCACCCGGATGCTGAAGCCCGTACCACTTACGTTATCAAAGAGCTGAACGACAAGGGTCTGAAAACCCAGCAGCTGGCGTTAGATACCGCGATGTGGGATACCGCTCAGGCGAAAGATAAGATGGACGCGTGGCTGTCCGGCCCTAACGCGAACAAAATCGAAGTGGTTATCGCCAACAACGATGCGATGGCAATGGGTGCGGTAGAAGCGCTGAAAGCACACAACAAATCCTCCATCCCGGTATTCGGCGTAGATGCACTGCCAGAAGCGCTGGCGCTGGTTAAATCCGGTGCGATGGCCGGTACCGTTCTGAACGATGCCAACAACCAGGCGAAAGCGACCTTCGATCTGGCGAAAAACCTGGCCGATGGCAAAGGCGCGGCAGATGGCACCAGCTGGAAAATTGAAAACAAAATCGTTCGCGTACCTTACGTGGGCGTAGACCAGTCCAACCTGGCTGAGTTTATCGGTAAATAAGTTAGCGGTACTGTCTCCACTGGGCGCAATTCGTTGCGCCCTTTTATAACGCGATATGCGAGGCCAACAAGGTATAATTATGGTCAGCACAAATACTCAGTCATCCGGTGAATACCTGTTGGAAATGAGCGGTATCAACAAGTCATTTCCCGGCGTTAAGGCACTCGATAATGTTAATTTAAAAGTTCGTCCTCACTCTATTCATGCCCTGATGGGGGAGAACGGTGCGGGTAAATCAACATTATTAAAATGTCTTTTTGGGATCTATCAAAAAGATTCTGGCAGCATTCTTTTTCAGGGGAAAGAGATCGATTTCCATTCAGCGAAAGAAGCACTGGAAAACGGTATCTCGATGGTTCACCAGGAATTAAACCTGGTGCTGCAGCGTTCAGTCATGGATAACATGTGGTTGGGGCGTTATCCAACCAAGGGTGTCTTTGTCGATCAGGACAAAATGTATCGCGACACCAAAGCGATTTTTGATGAGCTGGATATTGATATCGATCCGCGCGCCCGCGTGGGAACATTATCCGTCTCCCAGATGCAGATGATCGAAATCGCCAAAGCGTTCTCCTATGATGCGAAAATCGTCATTATGGACGAACCGACATCGTCATTAACGGAAAAAGAAGTTAATCACCTTTTTACCATTATTCGTAAGCTAAAAGATCGCGGCTGCGGCATTGTGTATATCTCCCACAAAATGGAAGAGATCTTCCAGCTGTGCGATGAGATTACCATCCTGCGCGACGGTCAGTGGATTGCCACGCAGCCGCTGGAAGGGCTGGACATGGACAAGATCATCGCCATGATGGTCGGACGTTCCCTGAACCAGCGCTTCCCGGACAAAGAAAACAAGCCGGGCGAAGTGATCCTGGAAGTGCGTAATCTGACCTCGTTACGTCAGCCGTCTATTCGCGATGTCTCCTTCGACCTGCATAAGGGCGAAATCCTGGGGATTGCCGGTCTGGTCGGGGCAAAACGTACCGACATCGTGGAAACCCTGTTCGGTATCCGTGAGAAAGCCGAAGGCACTATTACGTTGCACGGTAAGAAAATTAACAACCACAACGCCAACGAAGCCATTAATAATGGTTTTGCGCTGGTGACGGAAGAGCGTCGTTCGACCGGTATTTATGCCTATCTGGATATTAACTTTAACTCGTTAATTTCTAACATTCGCAATTACAAAAACAAAGTCGGACTGCTGGATAACTCCCGCATGAAGAGCGATACCCAATGGGTTATTGACTCCATGCGCGTGAAAACGCCAGGGCACCGCACCCAAATTGGTTCGCTGTCAGGCGGTAACCAGCAGAAAGTCATTATCGGCCGCTGGTTATTAACCCAGCCAGAAATTCTGATGCTGGATGAACCGACCCGCGGTATTGACGTCGGCGCGAAGTTTGAAATTTATCAGCTGATTGCCGAGCTGGCGAAAAAGAATAAAGGGATCATTATTATTTCTTCCGAAATGCCGGAATTGTTAGGGATCACGGATCGTATTCTGGTTATGAGCAATGGTCTCGTTGCCGGTATTGTTGACACCAAAACGACAACGCAAAACGAAATTTTGCGTCTTGCGTCTTTGCACCTTTAAGATCAGGGGCTCCTCATGAGTGCGTTAAATAAAAAAAGTTTTCTCACTTACCTGAAAGAAGGCGGTATTTACGTTGTTCTTTTAGTGCTGCTGGCTATCATCATTTTCCAGGACCCTACGTTCTTAAGCCTGCTGAATCTGAGTAACATTCTGACCCAGTCCTCCGTGCGTATTATCATTGCGCTGGGCGTGGCGGGCCTGATCGTAACCCAGGGGACGGACCTTTCTGCCGGTCGTCAGGTGGGGCTGGCGGCGGTTATCGCGGCAACCCTGCTGCAGTCGATGGAAAACGCCAACAAGGTCTTCCCGGAAATGGCCACCATGCCGATTTTCGTGGTGATCCTGATTGTCTGCGCCATCGGTGCGGTGATTGGTCTGATCAACGGTATTATCATCGCCTACCTGAACGTGACGCCGTTTATCACCACGCTGGGTACGATGATCATCGTTTACGGTATCAACTCCCTGTACTACGACTTTGTCGGTGCTTCCCCAATCTCGGGTTTTGACAGCGGCTTCTCGACCTTTACGCAAGGGTTCATCGCGCTGGGCAGCTTCCGCCTGTCGTATATCACCTTCTATGCGCTGATTGCGGTGGCCTTCGTCTGGATCCTGTGGAACAAAACGCGCTTTGGTAAAAACATCTTCGCAATCGGCGGTAACCCGGAAGCGGCGAAAGTCTCCGGCGTGAACGTTGCCCTGAACCTGCTCATCATTTATGCCCTGTCCGGCGTGTTCTACGCCTTCGGCGGGATGCTGGAAGCGGGTCGTATCGGCTCTGCAACCAACAACCTTGGCTTCATGTACGAGCTGGATGCGATCGCAGCCTGCGTGGTGGGCGGCGTCTCCTTCAGCGGCGGCGTGGGTACGGTACTGGGCGTGGTGACCGGTGTGATCATCTTCACCGTCATCAACTACGGCTTGACCTATATCGGCGTGAACCCGTACTGGCAGTACATCATCAAAGGCGCCATCATTATCTTCGCGGTTGCGCTGGATTCACTGAAGTACGCGCGTAAGAAGTAATTGCTCCTCGCGTTATCCAGCCCGCTCACCGAGCGGGCTTTTTTATGCCTTATGCCAGCTGTGACTCCTCTCGGGTCACAATGCGCTCAAACCAGTCGAGTTCAGAGAGTTTGCAGGCGACCCACTGTTCAGAAAAGGCGTCGCCCAGGCTGTCGGTGAGGTACTGACAGCGGGCAAAGGTCTCAATCGCCTCCTGCTGAAACAGCGGCAGCTCGGGACGATCGTGCTGCGGTTCGGGCAAATCCTCGTCGTCGGTGTTTTCCAGCCCGTACAGCATACCGGTCAGGATAGTGGCTGCCACCAGATACGGATTGGCATCGGCCCCGGCCAGCCGGTACTCGATACGACGGTTGTGGTCATCCGAGCAGGGAATACGCAGGGCGGCGGAGCGGGTGTTATAGCCCCAGGAGTTAAATACGGGCTCCGTCAGGTTTTTACGCAGGCGACGAAACGCGTTAACGCCCGGCGCAAGAATGGCGACAGAGGCGGGCATCAGCGCCAGCTGCCCCGCGATGCACAAACGCATCATGCTGTTAAGCGCGTTCACCGGGGAAGCAAAGACGTTTTCGCCGTGACGATTGTTCAGGCTGAAATGGAAGTGCAAACCGCTGCCGGACAGCTGGCTGAAAGGTTTAGCCATAAAGTTGGCCTGCAGGCCGTGCTTTTCGGCAACGTAACGGGTCAGGCGACGAAGCGCCAGCACGTTATCGCAGACCTCAACCACGCGATGGCTGTGCTTCAGGTTTAATTCGTACTGACCGGACTCGGCTTCTGCCACGATCCCGGACAGCGGGATGCGCTGCAGGTGCGCCAGCTGTTCCAGCTCGTCAAACAGTGCCGCATGGGCCGTCGTAGTATCCATATGAAAACAGCCCTGATTTTGCGGATCCCGATCGTCATGCCCCGTCAGATAGAACTCGATTTCCGGGGCAATCACCGGGAAGAGGCCGTGCTGGTGGAAGCGGGCCAGAACGTTCTGCAGTATCACGCGCGGCTCAAGCGGGCAGGGGGTATCGTCGCTGTCTTTCATCGTCAGCAGGATCTGCGCGTTGTGCTGCGGATCCTGCGGGCAGGGGCGCAGGGAGCCGGCGACAGGAACGCAGAGTCGGTCCGGCTCATCATGAAGCGGGGCGGCGATTTTTCCTTTCTGATCCATCGAGTAGACCGAAAGGGGAAAATAACAGCCTTTTTCCAGGCTCAGCATGCTCTCCACCGACAGACGCTTGCCGCGCATCGTGCCGTTGATATCGTTCAGGTAAACGTCTACATGTTTCGTCTGCGGGTAACGTTCCAGATAATCTGCCACTTCCACTGAAAGGTTGTGCTGCAGGGCATCAATTTTTTCATCAAGCCAGAGACCGGAATTGAGTGCGCCAGGAAGTGATAAACCGGGAAAGTTAAAATACGGGCGGAGACTTTTGAGGAAAAACGCATTCATTATTGAGTTCATAGTCATTCTTCAATGAAGCCGTAGCGGCAGTGAACTCAGCTTAAAAGAGCCGACGTAAAGGGGAGGTAAAAAGCGTCAGGCCCGGCGTAAAGAAAGTATAAAGGCGGTCCTGTTATTTCTCTTTTTTCTGCATATCAAGCAGCTGCTCGGGCGTGACGGCCGGGTAACCCTGCGCGTCTTCCGGCACTTCGTGCATCGCCGGAATCGGCACCAGCGGGCCTAAAAAGCGCGGTTCGCGTTTGAAGATATACAGATCGGCCAGGGCGCCAAAGCGCGCGCCGAACTCACGGACGCGCACGCTCAGCATGTCCTTTGGCGACGGCACCGCGTAACACTGCGCCTGAATGCCCATATGCAGCGCGATAAACAGCGCGCGCTCGCAGTGGAAGCGCTGGGTGATGATGATGAAGTCGTTGGTGTCGAAGACTTTACGCGTGCGCACGATGGAGTCCAGGGTGCGGAATCCGGCGTAGTCGAGCACGATATCGGCAGGGTCCACGCCCGCGGCAATCAGGTCCTTCCGCATCGTCACCGGTTCATTGTAGCTTTGCAGAGCGTTATCGCCGCTCAGCAGCAGGTAGTTCACCTTGCCGCTGTTGTAGGCGTTCAGCGCGCCCTGAATGCGGTAACGGTAATACTGGTTGATCACGCCGGTGCGGTAATACTTGGCGGTGCCGAGCACCACGCCAACCTGACGATAGGGCAGGTCCTGCAGGTCATCAAAGATGTAGGGGGCGGTTTTCCAGCTCATCCAGCGGTCGAGACCCAGCACGATCAACAGCAGTATGCCGACCAGGACAGACAGGCTGTAAAAAACGCGCTTTAACATGGAGATGGCTCGTTCGTGGATGAAATTTAACTCAGGCTACTTTACCCGCCTGGTTAGCGCAAGAAACAGCGACTCAACTGAGGGGTTTTTCAGCAAACTGGCGGGCATTTCTGCCCGCCGGAAGGATTACGCAAGCAGTACGCGGTCAATCGTCGTGCAGCCCAGCGCTTTAAGCGTCGCGGCGGTCGCATCCCACTGAATCAGCGGCGCATCGGCAATTTCTGCCAGAATAGCGCGCTGAATGTCCGGATAGTCATAGCCGTTCAGGCTCAGCAGGTTAAGCGCGCCCTGCAGCGGTGGCAGGGTTGGGTTAAACGCGGCGTTTTCCGCGTAGCTGCCGCTAAAGATCCGGCCATCGCGGCACTGCAGCGCCACGCCGCTTGGGGACTTGCTGTACGGCGTGTGGCTTTTGTTCGCCGCGCGAATGGCCGCCTGGCTCAGGTCATCGCCGGACAGGGCGTAACCGTGGTCCTGATCGTCCATCAGCAGCGTTTTGATCTCCAGATCTTTCGGGCCAAACGCGTCAGGCAGATAATCCCCCAGCGTATGCGGCGCGCGGCCTGGCAGATTGATGCGCAGCTGCAGCCCGCTGTTCAGCTCGTTCATAAACTGACGGCAGTGTCCGCAGGGGGTGTAGTTAACGGTAATGGCGCTCAGGGCTTTTTCACCGCGCAGCCAGGCGTGGCTGATGGCGCTCTGCTCGGCGTGAACCGTTTGCTGCATGGTCGCACCCAGGAACTCCATATTGCCACCGAAGTACCAGGTTCCGCTGACGCCGCGCGCAATGGCCCCGACGTTAAAGTGGGAGAGATCGGCCCGCGCACAGGCGGCAGCCAGGGGAAGCAGTGCGAAAGCCAGCGCGTCTTCGTCCAGTCCCGTTGCTTGTTTCAGCATCGTGACCTGCTCCGCGGTCAGCAGGGCGGGGAAGTGTGCATCTGCCAGAACGGGAGCCAGGGCTGACTGCAAATTCTCTGCAAGCTGGGCGAAAGCAGCTTGAAAACGTGGGTGCATGGCGTATGCCTCATAAAGGTTAATGGATCGGTAGTTTACGGAGCCGCCAGGGCTTTATATGTGATCCACTTCTCATTATGTATGCAACTTATGAAATCAAAATGAAATTTGCGCGACGCATCGCAAATTTTAGCCCATCACTGCCAGAATCAGCGGGAAAATGAACGGGGCCAGCAGGGAGGTGATAATCCCGCAGATCACCAGCGCCAGGGAGCTAAACGCCCCTTCCTGATAATCCAGCTCCGCACAGCGGGCGGTGCCCAGGGCGTGGGAGGCGGTCCCCATCGACAGCCCCCGTGCCGCTTTAGTGTGAATACGCATCCCGTTCAGCAGGGTGTGACCAAACACCGCCCCGAGAATACCGACGAAAATGACGCACATCGCGCTGATGGCCGGGATCCCGCCGAGGCTGCCACCGACCGCCATCGCGATAGGCGTGGTTACCGATTTAGGCAGGATCGACGCCGCAATCTGCGGAGAGGCCCCCATCAACAGCGCTACCGACGTGCCGGTGATCATCGCCACCAGGCTGCCCACAAAACAGATGGTAATGATGGATTTCCAGCGGGCGCGGATCTGGTGGAGCTGTTCATATAAAGGAAAGGCGAGCGCCACAACGGCAGGCTGCAGCAGGTCGTTTAAAATTTTGCTGCCGGCAAAGTAGCGTTCGTAGGGAATGCCGGTGAGCAGCAGGAACGGAATAATCACCACCATTGCCACCAGCAGCGGGTTCAGCAATGGCATTTTAAAACGTGCGGCAAGCCTGCGCGCGGCGAAGAACACCGCCAGGGTTAACGGCAGCGACCACCAGATATTGGCCATCATTTTTTTGTTTTCTCCCCGACCACGTTACGTTCGCCATGCACCAGATGCGAACTCCAGCTCACAACCAGGAAAACCACCAGCGTACTGACCGCGCAGGAGACCACAATCGGGCCGAACTGGGCCTTGAGCAAATCAAAATACTGCATGACCCCGACGCCGATAGGCACGAAAAGCAGCGCCATATAGCGAATAAGGACGAAGCAGCCGGGATTGACCCATTTTGCGGGCAGGATTTGCAGCGCCAGCAAAACAAAGAGGATCAGCATGCCGATAATGCTGCCGGGAATGACGATCGGCAGCAGCGACGCGATGAAAATCCCGGCATACAGGCAGGCGTAAATCAGGACGAATGCGCGCAGATATTGCCAGATAATGTTCAATGATTTGCTCATGGTGATAGTCCTTGCTGAAACGCATTCATCATACAATTAAACTCAAAAATGTGCCACGGATCACATCATGAAATTTGAGCATACCAGACATTCCAGAATGGAAAGTCGCGCTTTCCACATACATACAGAGCAGATACTATAGCGCGTCTTTTTTCACAGGTACTGCTATGCGTGTTTTACTGGCCCCAATGGAAGGCGTGCTCGACTCCCTCGTGCGCGAGCTTCTGACCGAGGTGAACGATTACGATCTCTGCGTGACGGAATTTCTGCGCGTGGTCGATATGTTGTTGCCGGTAAAATCCTTCTTCCGCCTGTGCCCCGAGCTGCACAACCAGAGCCGGACCTCTTCCGGTACGCTGGTGCGTATCCAGCTGCTCGGCCAGTATCCCGAATGGCTGGCCGAGAACGCCGCCCGCGCGGTTGAGCTGGGCTCTTACGGGGTGGATCTCAACTGCGGCTGTCCGTCGAAGCTGGTTAACGGCAGCGGCGGCGGGGCGACCTTGCTGAAAGATCCTGAGCTGATTTACCGCGGCGCGAAGGCCATGCGTGAGGCCGTGCCTTCGCATTTGCCGGTGACGGTGAAGGTGCGCCTGGGGTGGGACAGCGACGCGCGGCAGTTTGAAATCGCCGATGCGGTGCAGCAGGCCGGGGCCACCGAGCTGGTGGTGCATGGCCGCACCAAAGAAGATGGCTACAAAGCTGAGCGCATTAACTGGCAGGCGATTGGCGAGATCCGCAAACGCCTCACCATTCCGGTGATCGCTAACGGCGAAATCTGGGACTACGCGAGCGCGCAGGCCTGTCTGCAGGCCACCGGCTGCGATGCGGTGATGATCGGTCGCGGCGCCCTGAATGTGCCGAACCTCAGCCGGGTGGTGAAATATAACGAGCCGCGAATGCCGTGGGCAGACGTCGTTACGCTGCTGCAAAAATACAGCCGACTGGAAAAGCAGGGCGATACCGGTTTGTATCACGTCGCGCGAATTAAACAGTGGCTGAGTTATTTACGCAAAGAGTACGATGAAGCGCTGGGATTATTTCAGGAAATTCGGACATTACAGACTTCGACTGATATTGCCCGGGTGATTCAGTCAAAATAATAAGCGTTAAATTGCTCACACTTTTTTAAATCAGAAAACAGTTCAGGTTTTCAACGTGGCGCGACGGTGTTAAGGTGCCACTGTTTTCAACGCAGGATTGTTACTGGCTAACAGGCAAAACCTAAGCGTTTCACAGCATTTTCGCTGTGGAGCGCTTAGGTTTTTTTTTGCCTCTCGTTTACTCAGGAGAGAAATTTGGCTTAGCGCTTTTTACTGATTTTAAAAATGAAATATCGACAGGAAATAGAAAAATTTCCTGCGGCCGGTTACGCACAAAATACTCAATCACAGGTTGTTATCATGGCATATAAAAATAAACTCTATGCGCTCGCCTTATTGACGATATCCCCGCTGTCGGTGGCGCAGGACTGGAACGGAACGGTATTAGGCTTTGAAGCTCCTCCGGAGCCTGTTCTGGGCGATATGCTCGGCATACGTAAAATCCTCAACGATAACGGTTTTACCTGGAATCTCGGATATCTGAATGAAATTGGCTGGAACGGAGGCGGTGGCTATAACCACGACTCCCACGTGGCATATATCGACCAGTTTGCGCTGACCTTCAACCAGGATCTTGAGCGCTGGACCGGTATCCCGGACGCGCGTATCGAAGGGAACATCGTCAACCGTAACCACAATGACGACCTCACCACCAAACGCGTGCAGGATCCGCGCGTGAACTTCAACGATCTGACCCAGGAGAGCTGGGGCGGACAGTCCATTACCCGCCTGGGCTGGCTGACCTTTGCCCGCAGCTTTGACGACCGGCGTCTGACCTGGCGCATCGGGATGATGAACAAGGTGCAGACCTTCGATCAAATCATCCCCTGTGATTTCCAGCTCCTGTCGCAGTGCGGCGGGAAGTCAGCCAACTCGCTGACGTGGAACAACTGGAACGTTCACACCTGGGGCACCACGCTTGCGTATAAATTAACGCCGACGCTGACGTTAAAAGGTGGCGTGATGGAGCAAAATCCCGAGGCCTCCAGCCGCAGCCACGCCTGGAGCTGGTCGACGAAGGGCAGCAAAGGGGTTTTACTGCCGGTTGAAATCGAAGCGCGCCCGCTGATTAACGGCCTGCCGGGCGCGTACAACCTGGGCGTGGTGTTTACCAACGCGCCGCAAACCGATCTCTATCGCGGCAAATCCGGCGGTGCGGGCGCGACGGACCCGAACGGCTTTGATACCCACAGCCGGACCTGGTTCATGTACGCCGGGCTGAACCAGCAGCTTACGCAGCATCAGGATGATCCGAATCGCGGGTTGAGCACCTCTTTCAGCATGAGCCTTGCGGATCAGAGCACTAACTACATGCACCAGGTTTACGCCGCCTCGCTGCGCTACCGCGGGCTGTTTGACGCGCGACCGGAAGACTGGATTGGCTTCGGGCTAACCTGGATTGATATGAGCAGCCAGTACGCCCGCAATCAGCGTTACCTGAACAGCCTGAGCGGCGTTAGCGATTACACCAATCCGGCATATCATCCGGTGCCGGGCCATTCCCTGAACGGTGAGTTTTATTATCGCTTCCGTCCGGTGTCGTGGCTGGAGCTGCAGCCGGGCATTCAGTACTGGCACCATCCCGGCGGGGTATCCCGGACGCAGGATGCCTGGGTGACGGAGCTGAAAACTGTCGTGACGTTCTAGCAATGTCGATCCGCGTCACGTTTCTGACGCGTGATGCATTGAGGCTATGAATGAAACTGATAGAGTGCCAGAACTGGATTGTTACTGCTTAGGCAGGCAAAACCTGATTTTCTGGCATCTGCCGGAGGTCAGGTTTTTTTGTTTCTGGGGTTCAGATGAAAATCGCCAAGATACTCAATAATAACGTGGTGGTTGTTCAGGATGAGCGCGGGCGCGAACAGGTGGTGATGGGCCGTGGGCTGGCCTTTCAGAAGCGCGTCGGTGAAGCGCTGGATACCGCGTTGGTTGAAAAGGTGTTTGCGTTACAAAGCGATGAACTGGTGCGTCGACTCGGGGAGTTGCTGAGTCAAATTCCGCTGGAGGTAATGACCACCTGCGACCGCATCATCGGGCTGGCGGTGCAGCGGCTGGGCAAGCTGCAGGAGAGTTTGTATATCACCCTCACCGACCACTGCTACTTTGCGATTGAGCGGCAGAAGAACGGGCTGGCCATCAAAAACGTGCTGCTGTGGGATATTAAACGGCTGTATCCGAAGGAGTTCGAATTAGGGCAGGAGGCGCGGGCCATTATCGCCAGACGCCTGAACGTCGAGCTGGAGGAGGATGAGGCCGGGTTTATCGCGCTGCATCTGGTCACCGCGCAGCTGAACAGCGAAATGCCGGAAGTGATGCACGTTACACGGGTGATGCAGGAGATCCTGCAGCTGGTCAAGTATCAGCTGCAGCTTGAGTACGATGAAGACTCGCTCAGCTATCAGCGTTTCGTCACCCACCTGAAGTTTTTTGCCCAGCGGATGCTGACCCGCACCGTGGTGGAAGATGACGACGTCTCGCTGCATACGGCGGTAAAAGACAACTACGCGAAAGCGTGGAAATGCGCTGAGAAAATCGCCCAGCACCTGAACAAAAGCTATCAGCGTGAGCTGACGACCGAAGAAATTATGTTCCTCGCCATTCATATCGAGCGGGTGAGAAAAGAGGGGCGTTAAGCCTCAAAACAGGATTGTTACTGCATCACGCAGGCAAAACCTGAGCGCGGCCTTCGTAAGAAGGACGTTCTCGGGTTTTTTTATTTTTTGTACTCAGTCAACAGGTGCCTGCAGGCATCGGATGTAAGGAAATCGAGATGGAATACCAGGCTTTAGCGAAGGATATTCTCGGCCACGTTGGCGGAAAAGAGAACATCGTCAGTCTTGTGCACTGCGCGACCCGGCTTCGCTTCAAACTGAAAGAGAATCAACGGGCGGATGCGGAAGGGCTGAAGAAAAACCCGGGCGTGATCATGGTGGTGGAAAGCGGCGGCCAGTTTCAGGTAGTGATTGGCAACCACGTCCACGACGTCTGGCAGGCGGTGCGCAATGAGGCAGGCCTTACCGATGACGCGCCCGTCGTGGAAGAGAAGGGAGAAAAAGGGAATCTGCTGGGCCGCCTGATTGACATCGTCTCCGGGATCTTCACCCCGTTTATCGGCATTCTCGCGGCCTCCGGTATTCTGAAAGGGCTGCTGGCGCTGGCGGTTGTCTGCGGCTGGCTCACCACCGAAAGCGGCACCTATAAAATCTGGTTCGCCGCCAGCGACGCGCTGTTCTTCTTCTTCCCGCTGGTGCTGGGCTATACCGCCGGGAAAAAATTCGGCGGCAACCCGTTTATTACCATGGTGATCGGCGGGGCGCTCACTCATCCGATGATGATTGCGGCGTTTAACGCCAGCCAGCAGCCGGGCGCGGTATCGGACGCCTTTTTGGGCATTCCTGTCACCTGGTTTAACTACAGCTCGTCGGTGATCCCGATTATTCTCGCCTCGTGGGTGAGCTGCTGGCTGGAAAAACAGAGCACCAGGCTGCTGCCTTCCTCGATGAAAAACTTCTTCGCGCCGCTGATCTGTCTGGGCGTGACCGTGCCGCTGACTTTCCTCGTTATCGGGCCGCTGGCGACCTGGCTGAGCCAGATGCTGGCGAACGGCTATCAGAGTATTTACGTTCTGGCACCGTGGCTGGCGGGCGCGGCGATGGGCGCGCTGTGGCAGGTCTGCGTTATTTTTGGCCTGCACTGGGGGCTGGTGCCGCTGATGATTAACAACCTGGCGGTGCTGGGGCATGACTCCATGCTGCCGATGCTGTTGCCCGCGGTGTTTGGTCAGGTGGGGGCGGCGCTGGGGATCTTCCTGCGTACCCGCGATGCACGTCAGAAAATGCTGGCGGGTTCATCGGTAACGGCAGGGATATTTGGTATTACCGAGCCGGCCGTTTATGGGGTAAACCTGCCGCTGCGCCGCCCGTTTATCTTTGGCTGCGTGGCGGGAGCTATCGGCGGCGCGATTGTCGGCTTCAGCGATACCCACGTTTACTCCTTCGGCTTCGCCAATATCTTTACCATCGCCCAGATGATTCCGCCGGGCGGGGTAAACGCCACGCTGTGGGGCGGCGTGATCGGCACCGCGGTAGCGCTGGTGCTGAGCTGCGGCCTGACGCTGGTGGCGGGCATGCCGGGACGCGCAGCGCCCGAGGCGGTTTTGCCAGCGGGTGAAAACGATGTGCTGGCACCGATGACCGGCACCGTTCTGGCGCTCGACCAGGTGCCGGATACCACGTTTGCCAGCGGCCTGCTGGGCAGCGGTGCCGCGATTATTCCCTCCGATAACAAAGTGGTGGCCCCGTTTGCCGGCGTGGTGGCCTCGCTGTTTCAGACCAAACACGCCATCGGCCTGCTCAGCGACAGCGGTATTGAAGTGTTAATCCACGTGGGGATCGACACCGTGAAGCTCGACGGCAAGCCGTTTACCGCCCACGTGAAGGTGGGCGACAGGGTGCAGCCCGGCGATCTGCTGCTGGAGTTTGACCGACAGGCGATTATCGATGCCGGATACGACCTGGCGACCCCGATCATTATCAGTAACAGCGATGAGTATCGTGACGTGGTGACCGTGGCGGCAACGTCCGTCAGTGCCGGTGCGCCGTTACTCAGCGTAAGCCATCAATAACAGGAGAACGTGATGAAAACTTTCCCGGACGATTTTTTATGGGGCGGCGCGGTTGCCGCGAATCAGGTAGAAGGCGCGTATCTGGAGGAGGGGAAAGGGCTGTCCACCTCAGACGTTCAGCCGCAGGGGGTCTTCGGCCCGGTGGTTGAGCGCGTGGCGGGCGACAGCGGCATCAAGGACGTCGCCATCGACTTCTATCACCGCTACCCGGAAGACATCAAACTGTTCGCTGAGATGGGCTTTAGCTGCCTGCGCGTCTCCATTGCCTGGACCCGTATTTTTCCGAACGGCGACGAGCAGCAGCCTAACGAAGCGGGGCTGGCGTTTTACGACCGGCTGTTTGACGAGCTGGCCGCGCACAACATTACCCCGCTGGTGACGCTCTCGCATTACGAAATGCCGTGGGGGCTGGTGAAGCAGTACGGCGGGTGGGGCAGCCGCCAGACCATTGGGTTCTTCGAGCGCTACGCCCGCACCGTGTTTGCGCGCTACAAGGAGAAGGTGAAGCTCTGGCTGACCTTCAACGAGATCAATATGTCTCTGCACGCGCCGATGACCGGCGTGGGCCTGCCGGAAACCAGCAGCAAAGGAGAGGTGTATCAGGCGATCCACCATCAGCTGGTGGCCAGCGCGCTGGCCGTGAAGGCCTGCCACGAGATTATCCCGGATGCCAGAATCGGCAACATGCTGCTGGGCGGCCTGATGTACCCGCTGACCTGCAAACCGGAAGATGTTCTGGAGACGCTGCAGGAAAACCGCGCATGGCAATTCTTTGGCGACGTGCAGTGCCGTGGCGCCTATCCGGGGTATATGCAGCGCTTCTTCCGCGACAACGGTATTCAGCTTGAGGTAACGGATGCCGACCGCGAGGCGCTGAAATCGACCGTCGATTTTATCTCCTTCAGCTACTACATGACGGGCTGCGTCACCGCGGATGAGGCCCTCAACCAGCAGGCGCGCGGCAACATCCTGAGCATGGTGCCTAACCCGCATCTGGCAAGTTCCGAATGGGGTTGGCAGATTGACCCCATCGGCCTGCGTACCCTGCTAAACGTGCTCTGGGATCGCTATCAGAAGCCGTTGTTTATCGTTGAAAATGGCCTGGGGGCGAAGGATAAACCGGATGCGAACGGCGTGGTGCAGGATGACTATCGCATCAGCTACCTTAACGACCACCTGGTGCAGGTGCGTGAAGCGATTGAAGACGGCGTTGAGGTGATGGGCTATACCAGCTGGGGGCCAATCGACCTGGTGAGCGCGTCTAAAGCTGAACTCTCCAAGCGCTACGGGTTTATTTACGTCGATCGCGATGATAGCGGAAAGGGCACGCTGGCGCGCAGCCGTAAGAAAAGTTTCTACTGGTATAAAGAGGTTATTGCTACGAAAGGGGCTTCGCTGAAAGTCTGATATCGGGAACGTTGCCCGGCGCAGAGCCGGGCAAATAGATCAGATAATCATCTTGAATACGCCGGTGACCACTAAGAGCCCTATCAGAAATATAATTAAAATAACCCACAGTAATATTTTCATTCCTTTCTCCCGCTCATGTATGTCCTGAATAAGTGTAGCAGCGTATTTATATTTGGCGTGAATGCATTCGATTTAATCATTCTCTTTGGGAATAAATTTCCGGGTATTAAAATGTATGACAATTTGCGGATTGCCACGCGTTACTAAAAAAATGAACGATATCGAGCGTAACGTGCGCCTTTATTGTTTGAGTGTATGGCGTAATGAAACGTTCTCTTATTTTATCTCTGAGTGCTCCCTTCGCTTTTATTCTGGCAGCCTGTGCGCCTGAACATGCCACGGTATCTCCACTTAAAACGCAAACCGGTGCGGCGTCGGTGAATACGGTTCTGAATCATCAGGACTGGCCGAAAAATGAGTGGTGGAAAGCGTATAACGATCCCCAGCTTAACGGGCTGATTGCGAAAGCGTTGAGCGATGCACCGGATATGCAGATTGCCCGTCAGCGCATTACGCTTGCCGAAGCCCAGGCCAAAGCCGCAATGGCCGCTGACGGTCCGCAGATTGATTATTCCGCCGATGCGGAACGCCAGAAAATGTCCGCCGAAGGGCTGATGGGGCCTTTTGCCCTTACCGACCCGGCTGCAGGCACCACCGGGCCGTGGTACACCAACGGCACCTTTGGCCTGACCGCAGGCTGGGAACTCGATCTGTGGGGAAAAAATCGCGCCCGGGTCGAGGCCCGGATTGGCAAAGTGAATGCGCAAAAAGCGGAGCTGGAGCAAACCCGCCAGCTGCTGGCCAGCAGCGTGGCGCGGCTCTACTGGGAGTGGCAAACTCAGGCCGCCGCGGGGGAGGTTCTCGCGCAGATCAAACATGAGCAGGACAACATCATTGGTGCCGATCGCGAACTGTATCAGCATGGGATCACCTCCTCCGTGGAGGGGGTGGAAACCGATATCAACGCCAACAAAACCGAAGAGCAGCTGGCAGAAGTCAACGGGAAGATGAAAGCCGTCGAGGCGCGTCTGGTCGCGCTGACGAATTCTTCCTCCGTAACGCTTACGCGGCATGCGCTGCCGACGGTCGACGCCGCGCTACCGTCGACGCTCGGTTATGAACTGCTGGCACGCCGCTCGGATCTTCAGGAGGCACACTGGTATATCGAAGCCTCTATGAGCGAGGTGGAGGCCGCGAGAGCGGCTTTCTATCCTGACGTGAACCTGATGGGGTTCCTACAGCAGGATGCCCTCCATCTGAGCGATCTGTTTCGCGCTTCAGCGCAGCAGATGGGCGTGACCGCCGGGCTGACGCTGCCAATCTTTGACAGCGGCAGGCTGAACGCCAGCCTGGATATCGCCCAGGCGCAAAATAATCTCTCGGTGGCAAACTACAACAAAGCGGTGGTCGAAGCGGTCAATCAGGTGGCGCGCACGGCCAGCGAAGTCGAAACGCTGACGGCAAAGAACCGCCATCAGCAGCAGGTCGAAAAAGATGCGGCGCGGGTTGTGGCGCTGGCGCAGGCGCGTTTCAGCGCGGGGATCGTTGCGGGCTCGCGGGTCAGTGAAGCCAGAATACCGGCCCTCAGGGAAGACCTGGCCGGATTGATGCTTAAAGGCCAGTATGTCGACGCCACGCTGCAGCTCACCTCGGCGCTGGGCGGCGGTTATCATCATGGCTAAAAATGGTCATTATCTATACTTACCTCTTTGCAGTTTTTCAGGAGGTGAGTATGACCAGAGTAGCGATAGTGACCGCATCGGATTCCGGGATTGGTAAAACCACGGCGCTGATGCTCGCAGAGCGCGGGTTTGATATTGGCGTCACCTGGCACTCGGATGAAAAAGGGGCGCTGGAAACCTGCCGCGAAGTTGAAGCGCAGGGGCAGCGCGCAGAGGCTATCCATCTTGATTTAAGCACGCTGCCGGAAGGCGCAGAGGGTATTGAAACGCTGATTGCGCGTTTTGGTCGGCTGGACGTGCTGGTCAACAATGCGGGTGCGATGACCAAAGCGCCGTTCCTTGAGATGCCGTTTGACGACTGGCGGAACATTTTCACCGTGGACGTGGACGGCGCGTTTCTCTGTTCACAAATTGCCGCCCGACAGATGGTGAAGCAAGGGGAAGGGGGGCGGATTGTGAACATTACCTCGGTGCATGAGCACACGCCGCTGCCGGAAGCGAGCGCCTACACGGCGGCAAAACACGCGCTCGGCGGGTTAACCAAATCCATGGCGATGGAACTGGTTAAGCACAACATTCTGGTGAACGCCGTCGCGCCGGGCGCCATTGCCACACCGATGAACGACATGGACGACAGCGAAGTGAAGGAGGGTTCAATGCCGGAAATCCCGCTGGCGCGGCCGGGCCACACCAAAGAGATAGCCAGCCTGGTGGCATGGCTTTGCGACAGCGACGCCAGCTACACGACGGGGCAATCGTTTATTGTTGACGGGGGCTTTATGCTGGCGAACCCGCAGTTTAAGCCGGAGGGGTAGTTTTCCCCTCTCCCTGTGAGAGGGTGTTTTTAGTTCCCTCTCCCTGTGGGAGAGGGTTAGGGTGACGCACCCGGCTACTCCTCATCCCGCGTCTTTTCCCGATGCTTCAGCCACAGCCTGACCCCAATCACCGCCACCACTACCAGAATCAGCCACGCCCAGTGCTTCAGATGCTGGTCGAGATTATGCAGCCACGGGCCAATCACTTCGCCCCCTACGTAGCCGAGCGTCGTAAAGATCATCGCCCAGGCAATCGCACCAAGAACATTGAGCGGCAGGAAAATTTTTGGCGGCAGATGGCTGGCGCCAATCAGTATCGGCCCGATAATGCGAAAGCCATACATAAAGCGCGTGCCGATGACGAACAGATAGGGATGACGTTGAATGAGCCGTTGAGCGCGGCGGATTTTCTTCTGGTGCTTTGCGAAACGCTTAAGCAGCGTGGGCCCGAAGCGCAGCCCGAGAAAGTAGAGCAGCTGATCGCCAATCATTCCACCGAGCGCGACCGCTGCGACGACCAGCGGGAATTTCAGCAATCCCTGATGCGCGGCGACGCCGCCTAACAGCGTGATGGTTTCACCTTCTGCCACGCTACCGACGACCAGCGCGGCATATCCATATTGTTCAATGAGTGCGTTAATATCCATTACGTAAATGTTATCTCCCTCTGCTTACCTCGTTTAATCATATACCTCATGAATCAACAGCGGGGAAATCAACGGAAATTTCCCACTGTACATAAAATAATCTAAAGCCTGCATTATACTTAAGGTATCGCTGACGGGCCGACAACAAGGGGGCGCTATGAACCATGTCTGGGGACTTTTCTCCCATCCCGATCGTGAGATGCATGTCATTAAAAGTGAGAACGAAACGGTCTCGCATCATTACACGCACCACGTGCTGCTGATGGCTGCGGTGCCGGTAATATGCGCCTTTATCGGAACAACACAAATCGGCTGGAACTTCGGTGACGGCACCGTTGTTCAGCTTTCCTGGTTTACCGGGCTCTATCTGGCCATCGTTTTTTATGGCCTGATGCTGGCGGGTGTGGCGGTAATGGGGCGTGTCATTCACTGGATGGCGCGTAACTACCCGCAACGTCCATCGCTGGCGCACTGTATGGTCTTTGCCGGATACGTCGCGACCCCGCTGTTCTTAAGCGGTATTGTTGCGCTCTATCCACTGGTCTGGCTGTGCGCGCTGATCGGTACTATTGCCCTCTTTTACACCGGGTATCTGCTGTATCTGGGGGTTCCAACCTTCCTGAATATCAATAAAGAAGAAGGCCTGAGTTTTTCCAGTTCAACACTCGCTATTGGGGTGCTGGTGCTGGAGGCGCTACTGGCGCTGACGGTTATTCTTTGGGGTTACGGATACCGTCTCTTCCGAGTTCACTGCATTGCTGGCGTAAATGCCAGCAATGCAGCATCTGTTCACGATTATCCGCTGGCGACAACGCCCGGTGACCGCTATGATGCCGAAGCCAGCCTGTGTTTATCCGTTGATACAGGCGGTGTACGTCATGACGTGCGTGAATAATTATCAGAAGTCTCACCATGCTGAAATTCCGAGTCTCTTTACTTAGCCTGGCGCTGCTGCTGGGCGCGTCCGCTGCCGTGCCGGCCGTCGCTAAAACGCCTGCGGTGACCGCCGCTGCTGCTCAGCCGCAAATTGCGTCCGGCAGCGCGATGATTGTCGATCTCAACACCAATAAGGTGATCTACGCCAGCCATCCGGACCTGGTGCGCCCGATCGCCTCGATTACCAAATTAATGACCGCGATGGTGGTGCTTGATGCACATCTGCCGCTGGACGAAAAATTGAAAGTGGATATCAGCCACACGCCGGAGATGAAGGGGATCTACTCCCGCGTGCGTCTGAACAGTGAAATCAGCCGTAAAAATATGCTGCTGCTGGCGCTGATGTCGTCTGAAAACCGTGCGGCGGCGAGCCTGGCGCACCACTATCCGGGCGGCTACGACGCCTTTATCCGCGCGATGAACGCGAAAGCCAAAGCGCTGGGGATGACCAATACGCATTATGTTGAACCGACGGGACTGTCGATCAACAACGTCTCCACGGCCCGCGATCTGACGAAACTGCTGATTGCCAGCAAACAGTATCCGCTGATTGGTCAGCTCAGCACCACCCGTGAAGAGATGGCGACCTTTGCGAACCCGGCCTATACGCTGCCGTTCCGCAACACTAACCATCTGGTATACCGCGATAACTGGAATATTCAGTTAACCAAAACCGGCTTTACCAACGCGGCAGGACACTGCCTGGTGATGCGCACCGTGTTTAACGGTAAACCGGTGGCGCTGGTGGTGATGGATGCCTTCGGCAAATATACCCACTTCGCGGACGCGAGCCGCCTGCGTACCTGGATTGAAACCGGGAAAGTGCAGCCCGTTCCGGCCGCAGCATTGACGTATAAAAAGCAGAAAGCGGAACAGATGGCGACGGCGCAGAACGATTGAGTCGTCCGTCAACGCCGGGTGGCGGCTTCGCCTTACCCGGCCTACGAGAAAACGAAAAACGGTAACTTATGTTACCGTTTTTCGTTTTCTCCCTCTCCCTGTGGGAGAGGGTCGGGGTGAGGGCACCAGACTGCACGGTCTTTATTCCGGCAGCGTCCAGTCCCCATCGTTGAGCGAGCGCTGCATAATCACCGTATCCCGCCAGTCACCTTTCTTATAGCCTACGCTGCGCAGCTGACCGACAATCACGAAGCCATGTTTTTTATGCAGCCGCAGCGAGCCGGAATTATTGTTGCCATCTCCCACAACGGCAATCATCTGCCGCCACGGGCCTTGCTCGCAGCGGGCGATTAGCGCATCCATTAATGCCGAACCAAAACCGCGCCCGGTGATGCTGGCATCCACGTAAATCGACTCTTCCAGGGTATAGCGGTAGGCGTGTCGCGGGCGGTAAGGCGTGGCGTAGCAGTAGCCCACCACGATGCCGCGATACAGCGCGATAAGCCACGGCAAACCGCTCTCAGCCACGCTTTTCATACGCTGACGCATTTCGTCGATGGTAGGGGGGACTTCTTCAAATGACGCGCGCCCGTGCAGCACATGCCAGGCATAGATGGCGGTGATGGCATGCACATCATCGGGAAGGGCATCGCGCACTTCCAGTTCGGTCTCGGATAAAACATCAATAGCCGACATGATGTGCCTGCTCCTCGTTATAGAATGCCGGAGAAACGTTCCTCCGGCGTCAGAGCGTCACTCTATTACGATTAAGGCACGCTAAACAATCTCTCAAATTTGGCTGTAGGAATTAATCAGACGCTTGCGTTACGCGCTGCTCCGCATCTGCCTCTTCTTTCCAGTATTTCTTCCGCGTTGTTTTACCAATGCCGGGGTTCATGCTGTTTGTAGGGTCATTCTCGCGATAAAACTGCTTAAGTGCGTCAGGGGCTTTATAAAGATGCCCGACGTTATGTTCCGCAGGATATTGTGCGCCGCGTTCACGCAGCAGGGCGAGCATCTGCTCCTTCAGTTCGTGCGCATCGACCCCTTTTTTGACGATGTAATCCTGATGGAAGACATAACACATAAAGTGGCCGTAATAGAGCTTATGCACCAGCTTGCTGTCGATTTCCGGCGGGAGGTGCTCAAACCACTCGGTGTCGTTACGTCGCAGGGCGATATCCAGCGCCAGAATATCTTCCACCTCTTCGGAATGCACCGCCTGATAACGAATGGCGGCGCCTGCGGCGGCAAAACGGTGCAGGAACGCTTTGCTGCCCTCTTCAGGCGTACAGGCAAAGAAATCCCCTTCGGCGGTTTTGAAGAATTCGGTCAGCCAGGACTGCGCTTCGGCAATTCCGTCCCCGGCCATTTTCAGCAGCAGGTGATGCTCGTACTTATCGCGCCAGGTTTTCATTCGCTCCGGCAGATGCGCCGGGAAAACGTTGCCCAGCTTCTGCATAAAGCGGTCGGTGAAGTGGGGTTTGAACAGCGACACTTTCTCCAGCATCGCGTCGGTGCGTCCCTTCATGGTGAAGAAGAACGGCATTTTGTCGGTGCCGAGCTTGTCGATCATCAGGAACGTATCTTTGCCGTAACGCTCGGCGATGTCGTAAATGTCCCGGTGCATGTACTCGCCCGCCACCGGCAGATGGGTAAATTCGCCCAGAATATGACGACGAATTTCGGTCAGAACCTCAGGCTGATTGGTACCGATGTAGAACACCTGCTGCTTTTTCTCCGCCGGGAAGGTATCCAGACGCACGGCAAACACGGCCAGCTTCCCGGCGCAGCCGGAGGATTCAAACAGGCGGTCCGGGTCGGCGTTGTAGCGCGCCGGCGTATCGGCGTCGATATCCCGCACGCGGGTCACGTAGTCGTGATCGTGCGCGTGGCGGCCGTCGTGCTGCACGTCTTCGTCCTTCACGCGATCGTCGTCAAGCTTGCTGAGAATCTGCTCTGGCGTCACGCCGAGATCGATTCCCAGATGGTTCACCAGCGTCAGCTTGCCGTTTTCGTCAATACGGGCAAACAGCGACATCTCGGTGAAGGCCGGGCCGCGCTGCACCAGCGAGCCGCCGGAGTTGTTGCAAATCCCGCCAACCACTGAGGCGCCAATACAGGAGGAGCCAATCACCGAGTGCGGCTCACGGCCCAGCGGCTTAAGCGCTTTTTCCAGGGAGTAGAGCGTCGTGCCGGGGAATGCGAGCACCTGCTCGCCTTTATCCAGCAGGTGCAGCTTGTCGAGGCGCAGGGTGCTGATAATCACGATGTCGCGATCGTAATCGTTGCCGTTCGGCGTGGAGCCTTCGGTCAGGCCGGTATTGGCGGCCTGCATTAAAATAATCTTGTCGCCGGCGACGCAGGCGCTCAGCACGCGCCACAGCTCCAGCAGCGTGCCGGGGAAGACCACCGCCAGCGCCTCACCCTGACCGGAGCGGAAACCTTTGCGGTAGCGGGCGGTTTTGGCCGGGTCGGTAAGCAGGTGAGAGGAGCCAACCAGGCGCGACAGTTCGGTAATAAAAGCCGTGTTATCGTTTCTTCGAACAGAAGTCATCTTCCACTCCTTGTGGTGGGGCAAATTTCTCGCTGTAAAGCATAGCGCGATTAACTGTTAAGCGGTCGAGTATTCACGAGAAAAATCAGAGAATAACCCTGCAACGTTTCGAGGGTTTGTGGCACACTGCGCTTTTCGCACGGTATGGCCGAGATCGTCCGGCGGTTATTGATGAGAGAGTAAAACGACATGAAATGGCTATGTTCTGTAGGTGTCGCCGTCAGCCTGGCGCTGCAACCTGCGCTGGCAGAGGATTTGTTTGGTAATCACCCGCTCACGCCTGAAGCACGGGACGCGTTTGTCACGGAATTGCTCAAGAAAATGACGGTTGATGAGAAAATCGGCCAGCTGCGTCTTATCAGCGTCGGTCCGGATAACCCGAAAGAGGCCATCCGCGAGATGATCAAAGACGGGCAGGTAGGGGCCATCTTTAATACCGTCACCCGCCAGGATATCCGCAAGATGCAGGATCAGGTGATGGATCTCAGCCGCCTGAAAATTCCTCTGTTCTTTGCCTATGACGTGGTGCACGGCCAGCGTACCGTTTTCCCGATTAGCCTCGGTTTAGCTTCTTCATTTAACCTCGACGCGGTGAAAACCGTTGGGCGCGTGTCGGCTTATGAAGCGGCGGACGACGGCCTGAACATGACCTGGGCGCCAATGGTGGACGTTTCGCGCGATCCGCGCTGGGGCCGCGGCTCGGAAGGCTTTGGTGAAGATACGTATTTAACCTCCACGATGGGTAAAACCATGGTGGAAGCGATGCAGGGCAAAAGCCCGGCGGACCGCTACTCGGTGATGACCAGCGTCAAACACTTCGCGGCCTATGGCGCGGTTGAAGGCGGGAAAGAGTACAACACCGTCGACATGAGCCCGCAGCGCCTGTTCAACGACTACATGCCGCCGTACAAGGCGGGGCTGGATGCGGGCAGCGGCGCGGTGATGGTAGCGCTGAACTCGCTGAACGGCACGCCTGCGACCTCTGACTCCTGGCTGCTGAAAGACGTGCTGCGCGACCAGTGGGGCTTTAAGGGCATCACCGTTTCCGACCACGGCGCTATTAAAGAGCTGATTAAACACGGTACCGCCTCCGATCCGGAAGACGCGGTGCGCGTGGCGCTCAAGTCCGGCATCAACATGAGCATGAGCGACGAGTACTACAGCAAATACCTGCCGGGGCTGGTGAAGAGCGGCAAGGTAACGATGGCGGAGCTGGACGATGCCGCGCGCCACGTGCTGAACGTGAAATACGACATGGGGCTGTTTAACGATCCGTACAGCCACCTGGGGCCGAAGGATTCTGACCCGGCAGATACCAACGCCGAAAGCCGCCTGCACCGCAAAGAAGCGCGTGACGTGGCGCGCGAAAGCCTGGTGCTGCTGAAAAACCGCCTCGACACGCTGCCGCTGAAAAAATCCGGCACCATTGCCGTAGTGGGCCCGCTGGCCGACAGCAAGCGCGACGTGATGGGCAGCTGGTCTGCGGCAGGCGTGGCCAATCAGTCCGTGACCGTGCTGACCGGGATTAAGAGTGCCGTGGGTGATAACGCGAAAGTGGTGTACGCCAAAGGGGCGAACGTCACCAACGACAAAGACATCGTCACCTTCCTCAACCAGTACGAGGAAGCGGTGAAGGTCGATCCGCGCACGCCGAAGGAGATGATCGACGAGGCGGTGAATACCGCGAAACAGTCTGACGTCGTTGTCGCAGTTGTGGGCGAAGCGCAGGGTATGGCGCACGAGGCCTCCAGCCGTACCGACATCACCATCCCGCAGAGCCAGCGCGATCTGATCGCCGCCCTGAAAGCCACCGGCAAGCCGCTGGTGCTGGTGCTGATGAACGGTCGTCCGCTGGCGCTGGTGAAAGAGGACCAGCAGGCTGACGCCATTCTGGAAACCTGGTTTGCCGGTACCGAAGGCGGTAACGCCATCGCCGACGTGCTGTTTGGTGATTACAACCCGTCGGGCAAGCTGCCGATGTCCTTCCCGCGCTCCGTCGGGCAGATCCCGGTCTACTACAGCCACCTGAACACCGGTCGCCCGTATAACGCCGATAAGCCGAACAAGTACACGTCCCGTTACTTCGACGAAGCTAACGGCCCGCTGTATCCGTTTGGTTACGGCCTGAGCTACACCACCTTCAAGGTTTCTGACGTGAAAATGTCGGCGCCGACCCTGAAGCGTGACGGCAAAGTTACCGCCAGCGTTGAGGTGACCAACACCGGCAAGCGCGAAGGGGCAACGGTAATTCAGATGTACGTCCAGGATGTCACCGCCTCGATGAGCCGTCCTGTTAAGCAGCTGCGCGGCTTCGAGAAGGTCAATCTGAAGCCTGGCGAAACCCAAACCATCAGCTTCCCGATTGACGTGGAGGCGCTGAAGTTCTGGAACCAGCAGATGAAATACGATGCGGAGCCAGGCAAGTTTAACGTCTTTATCGGGGTGGATTCCGCCCGCGTGAATAAAGGCGAGTTCGAGCTGCTGTAACCTTCCCTCCTTTGCATCCCCCGACTTCCGGGGGATGCGTCTTACGTTATGCTAAAAAGGCATTTTGCCGGGTAAATCCGCTGTTTTAAGCTACGCTTTTCTCTCAAGCCTCTGAAAAAGGCGATAAAAAAATGAGGATAGCGGAATGACGATTGCAAAGGGGATGTTGGGATCTGCGGTGCTGCTGGCGGCACTGAGTCTGCCGTTACAGGCGGCGGAGCCGGTAAAAGTGGGCTCAAAGATCGATACCGAAGGCGCGCTGCTCGGCAATATTATTTTGCAGGTGCTGGAAAGCCACGGCGTGAAAACCGTCAATAAAGTTCAGCTGGGCACCACGCCCGTCGTGCGCGGGGCGATCACCTCCGGCGAGCTGGATATCTATCCGGAATACACCGGCAACGGGGCATTCTTCTTCAAAGATGAAAACGATCCGGCATGGAAAAACGCCAAAGCCGGGTATGAGAAAGTCAAAAAACTCGACGCGGAACAGAACAAGCTGGTCTGGCTGACGCCGGCCCCGGCCAACAACACCTGGACTATCGCCGTTCGCAAGGACGTGGCGGAGAAAGGTAAGCTGACGTCTCTGGCGGATCTCAGCCGCTATCTGAAAGAGAAGGGCGACTTTAAGCTGGCTGCGTCCGCGGAGTTTATCGAGCGTCCTGACGCGCTCCCGGCGTTCGAAAAAGCCTACGACTTCAAGCTCGACCAGGCGCAGCTGCTCTCGCTGGCGGGCGGGGATACGGCGGTAACCATCAAGGCGGCGGCGCAGCAAACTTCCGGCGTTAACGCGGCAATGGCCTACGGCACCGACGGCCCGGTGGCGGCGCTCGGCCTGCAAACCCTGACCGATCCAAAAGGTGTACAGCCGATTTACGCTCCGACCCCGGTCGTACGTGAGTCGGTGCTGAAAGCCTATCCGGAGATTGCAGACTGGCTCAAACCGGTCTTCGAAAAGCTGGATGAAAAAACGCTGCAGCAGCTGAATGCCAGCATTGCCGTCGAGGGGCTGGATGCCAAAAAAGTGGCCGCCGACTTCCTGAAACAACAAGGGCTTGTGAAGTAACGGGAAAGGGCTGTGCCAATAAAATGTCATAACCGCGTACTGCTGCTGCTGGCCTGCGTGGCCATCGCGGCGGTCGCGCTGCCGTTTGTGAATGTCGCACCTAACCGTCTGATGTCAGGGGAAGGGCGCTATCTCTGGGAAGTATGGGCGTTCACGCCGTGGTGGCTGGCCGCGGCGCTGGGCGCGTGGGTTGCGCTATCGCTCTGGCAAGGGCGCACGGCGCAGTGGCTGACGCTGCTCCTTGCTGAAGGGCTGTTTATCCTCCTCTTCTGGGGAGCCGGGCAGGCGGCGACGCATATGGCTTCGGCGGAAAGCCCGCTGGCGAGAACCACGGTGGGCAGCGGCCTCTGGCTGTGGCTGGCGCTGTGTCTGCTGGCCAGCAGCGACGCCATTCGTCGACTCATCTCCAGCGCCGTCTGGCGCTGGGTGCTCAACGCGCAGATATGGTGTATTCCCTTGTTCCTGCTGTTCAGCGGTGAGCTGAACAATCTCTCGCTGCTGAAAGAGTACGCCAACCGTCAGGAGGTGTTTGATGATGCCCTTGCGCAACACCTGACGATCCTTTTTGGCACGCTGATCCCGGCTCTGCTGATCGGGATACCGCTCGGCATGTGGTGCTATCGTCATCCTTCACGCCAGGACGGGATCTTTGCCGTACTCAACGTGATCCAGACCATACCTTCCGTCGCGCTGTTTGGCCTGCTGATTGCCCCGCTGGCGGGGCTGGTGAAGTCATTTCCGGTGCTCGGAACGCTTGGCATAGCCGGAACGGGGTTAACGCCCGCGCTTATCGCGCTGGTGCTGTATGCGCTGCTGCCGCTGGTGCGCGGCGTGGTCGCGGGCCTGAGCCAGGTCGCGCCGGATGTGCTTGAAAGCGCCCATGCGATGGGGATGAGCGCGCGGCAGTGTTTCTGGAAAATTCAGCTCCCCCTGGCGCTGCCCCTGCTGCTGCGCAGCCTGCGGGTGGTGGCGGTACAAACCGTCGGCATGGCGGTGATAGCGGCGCTGATTGGTGCGGGCGGCTTTGGCGCACTGGTGTTCCAGGGGCTGCTCAGCAGTGCCCTCGATCTGGTGTTGCTGGGCGTGGTGCCCACGATTGCGCTGGCGGTTGTCGTCGACGCGCTGTTTGCCTTATGGCTCGCGCTGCTCAGGAGAAGAGCCAATGATTGAATTTCATGATGTCAGTAAAACCTTTGCCGGTCGCCCGGCGGCGAGCCATCTGAACCTGAACTTTGCCGAGGGGGCTTTTTCCGTGCTGATTGGCACCTCGGGCTCGGGAAAATCCACCACCCTGAAGATGATCAACCGCCTGGTTGAGCATGACAGCGGGGTGATCCGCTTTGCCGGAGAAGAGATCCGCAGCCTGCCGGTGCTGGAGCTGCGTCGCCGGATGGGCTATGCCATTCAGTCTATCGGCCTGTTTCCCCACTGGACGGTGGCGCAGAACATCGCCACCGTGCTGCAGCTGGAGAAATGGTCGCGGGCGAAAATCGCCGACCGGGTGGATGAACTCATGTCGCTCCTGGGGCTGGAGCCCGCGCTGCGCGATCGCTATCCGCACCAGCTTTCCGGAGGCCAGCAGCAGCGCGTGGGCGTGGCGCGCGCGCTGGCGGCTAACCCGCAGGTGCTGCTGATGGATGAACCCTTCGGCGCGCTGGATCCGGTCACACGGGGCGCGCTGCAGGCGGAGATGACCCGCATTCACCGCATTCTCGGGCGCACGATCGTTCTCGTGACGCACGATATTGATGAAGCTCTGCGCCTGGCCGACCATCTGGTGCTGATGGATCATGGCGAAGTGGTGCAGCAGGGCTCGCCGCTTGAGCTATTAACATGGCCGAAGAACGACTTTGTGCGCGAGTTTTTTGGACGCAGCGAGCTGGGCGTGAGGCTGCTCTCCCTGCGGACGGTCAGCGACTATATGCGTCGGGAGGAGGTGCCGGTCAGCGGCGAACCGCTGCAGGCGCAGATGAGCCTGCGGGATGCCCTCTCGGCGTTTGTCGCGCGCCAGTGCGAGGTATTGCCCGTCTCGGACGCGCGCGGTACGCCATGCGGAACCTTACATTTTCGCGATCTGCTAGCCGGGGAGGTGACGCGTGAAGGCACTGCGTGATCCGCTCCTCTGGCTGGTAGCGCTCTTTGTCGCCTTACTGTTTCTGATGCCCCACAGCGCGGCGCTGTTTAACACCCTTTTTCCGGGGCTGCCGCGGCCGGTTTATCAGCAGGAGAGCTTTATTAATCTCGCCCTGGCGCATCTCTGGCTGGTGGCGCTCTCAAGCGCCATCGCGGTTGTGTTGGGGGTTGGGGCAGGTATCGCGGTTACGCGGCCTGCGGGCAAGGAGTTTCGTCCGCTGGTGGAGACGATAGCGGCGATTGGCCAGACGTTTCCCCCGGTGGCGGTGCTGGCGATAGCGGTTCCGGTGATGGGCTTTGGTCAGCTGCCCGCTATTATTGCGCTGATTTTATACGGCGTATTGCCGGTGCTGCAGGGCACGCTGGCGGGCCTCGCGGCGGTACCGGCGTCAGTGCTGAGCGTGGCAGAAGGGATGGGGATGAGTCGCGGTCAGCGGCTGCGCAAGGTTGAACTGCCGCTTGCGGCGCCGGTTATCATTGCCGGGATCCGCACGTCGGTGATTATTAACATCGGGACGGCGACCATTGCGTCTACGGTCGGTGCCAATACGCTGGGAACGCCGATTATTATCGGCCTGAGCGGGTTTAATACGGCTTATATCGTGCAGGGGGCGGTGCTGGTCGCGCTGGCGGCAATCGTCGTCGATCGCCTTTTTGAGCGGCTGGCTCTGTACCTCAGCCGACACCGCCGCGAACAATAAACGAGTATCCTGCCAGCATCACGCCGCCAATACCGCTCACGGCCATCAGGACAAAAAGGGTAATAATGGCCAGTTTGGTTGCCTTCATCATGTGCTCCTGTTGTTAACGGAACAATTATACGGTGAAGCGCAGCTGTTAATGAACCATTAAATGCCGTTATGGCTCATCCGGGCCAAGGGAATATACCGGGTACCCATTCTCTCGCCATTCCGTCAGCAACTGCTGCTGCGTGGCGGAGGGCACTTCTCCACACCAGACCAGCAGGGTCTGGCCGTCGAAAAACTCAGGTTTGAGCTGCGCCAGCGAGTGCGCCAGAACATCCACGCGCCAGCCCTTCTGGGTCGCAATCCACGCTTCCAGCCACAGGCGGGTGGTATCGTGCACGTTCCAGCCGACAACCAGCGCATCTTTTCCGGCCTTGTTCTTCGCTGAGGCAAGGCAGACGGCAATGTAGTTGATCAGCACGCCGTCGAGCATGCTGAGCAGCGCCTGCAGGGTGGACTGCTGGCACTGCAGGCGTCGCCGGAGCGGAATGAAAAGATGGGAGATCAGCGTCTGCGCCGGATAATCGCGACCCTGCTCTTTTATCCATCCGCGCAGGCGCTGCAGGTTGCCCGCCTGCAGGAGCCGCAGCAGGGTTTCCTGTTGTTCGCGCCAGAGGTGTTGCGTGTCCGGGTCATCATGGCTCAGCAGGGACTTCACTTTGCCGACCTGCACTCCGTTGTCGATCCAGCTTTTAATTTCGCGGATGCGGTCGATATCGGCCTCATTGAAAAGGCGATGCCCACCGTCGGTCCTCTGCGGTTTAAGCAATCCATACCGTCGCTGCCACGCCCGTAGGGTAACGGGATTGATATCACAAAGGAGTGCCACTTCACCTATCGTGTAAAGCGCCATATTCGCCCCCTGGCTTACGCGTTCCCAGCTTAACTGTAGACCCACTTTGACGAACCAGGAAGAATTGATTGATTTTTGAACAAACAATGCGAAGCATGCGCGATATTCAGAAAAAGGTGTGATAACGGACACGATTTTGCGCTTTTTTGGGATGCTTCAAAGAAAGTAAACCCGCATCAGTGTATGTTACGCGTTTTTAGCGTGTGCGGTTTTGAGTATGTACGAGTTTAATCTGGTGCTGCTGTTGCTTCAGCAGATGTGCGTGTTTCTGGTCATAGCCTGGCTGATGAGCAAAACGCGCCTGTTTATCCCGCTGATGCAGGTTACCGTACGCCTGCCGCATAAGCTGCTCTGCTACGTTACCTTCTCTATTTTCTGCATTATGGGGACCTATTTTGGTCTCCATATCGAAGACTCTATTGCCAACACGCGCGCTATCGGCGCGGTGATGGGCGGGCTGCTGGGCGGTCCCGTCGTCGGTGGACTTGTCGGCTTAACCGGGGGGCTGCATCGCTATTCCATGGGCGGGATGACGGCGCTGAGCTGTATGATCTCGACGATCGTGGAAGGGCTGCTCGGCGGGCTGGTGCACAGCTACATGATCAAACGCGGCCGCCCGGATAAAGTCTTTAGCCCGCTTACCGCCGGTGCCATTACCTTTGTGGCCGAAGTGGCGCAGATGGCGATCATTCTGCTCATTGCCCGTCCGTTTGAGGATGCGCTGCACCTGGTCAGCAGTATTGCCGCCCCGATGATGGTCACCAACACCGTGGGTGCGGCGCTGTTTATGCGCATTCTGCTCGACAAGCGCGCCATGTTTGAGAAGTACACCTCGGCGTTTTCCGCCACGGCGCTGAAGGTCGCCGCCTCGACCGAAGGGATCCTGCGCCAGGGGTTTAACGAAGAGAACAGCATGAAGGTCGCACAGGTGCTTTACAAGGAGCTGGATATCGGCGCGGTGGCCATAACCGACCGCGAGCGGCTGCTGGCCTTTACCGGCACCGGGGACGATCACCATCTGCCGGGTAAACCGATCTCCTCAGCCTATACGCTGCGCGCCATCGAAACCGGTGAGGTGGTGTATGCCGACGGTAACGAAGTGCCTTACCGCTGTTCGCTGCATCCGCAGTGCAAGCTGGGTTCCACGCTGGTAATTCCGCTGCGCGGGGAAAATCAGCGGGTGATGGGGACTATTAAGCTGTATGAGGCCAAAAACCGTCTGTTCAGCTCCATCAACCGCACGCTGGGGGAGGGGATAGCCCAGCTGCTGTCCGCGCAAATCCTCGCCGGGCAGTATGAACGGCAGAAAGCCCTGCTGACGCAGTCCGAAATTAAGCTGCTGCATGCCCAGGTCAACCCGCATTTCCTGTTTAATGCCCTCAACACGCTCAAAGCGGTGATCCGCCGCGACAGCGATCAGGCCGCGCAGCTGGTGCAGTTTCTGTCGACCTTTTTCCGTAAGAACCTGAAACGGCCGTCCGAGATCGTGACCCTCGCCGATGAGATTGAGCACGTGAATGCGTATCTGCAGATCGAGCAGGCGCGTTTCCAGTCGCGCCTGCAGGTGTCGCTCTCCGTTCCGGACGAGCTGGCGTATCAGCATCTCCCTGCCTTTACCCTGCAGCCTATAGTCGAAAACGCCATTAAACACGGCACGTCACAGCTTCTGGGAACGGGGGAGATAACCATTGCCGCCAGCCGTTTCAACCATCATCTGGTGCTGGATATTGAAGATAATGCCGGGCTTTATCAGCCTTCCGCCTCCGGCGGTTTGGGGATGAGCCTGGTGGATAAACGCCTGCGCGCCCATTTTGGCGACGACTGTGGGATTACCGTCGCCTGTGAGCCAGACCGATTTACCCGTATTACCGTACGACTGCCGCTGGAGGAAAACGCATGTTAAGAGTGCTGATCGTGGATGACGAGCCGCTGGCACGAGAAAACCTGCGCGTTCTGCTGCAGGAGCAGCCAGATATTGAGATTGTGGGTGAGTGCGCGAACGCCATTGAGGCCATCGGCGCGGTGCACAAGCTGCGCCCGGACGTGCTGTTCCTCGATATTCAGATGCCCCGCATCAGCGGGCTGGAGATGGTCGGCATGCTCGACCCGGCGCATCGCCCCTACATCGTGTTTCTGACGGCGTTCGACGAATATGCCGTTAAGGCCTTTGAGGAGCACGCGTTTGACTATTTACTCAAGCCGATCGAAGAGAAGCGTCTGGAAAAAACGCTCACCCGTTTACGCCAGGAGCGAACCGTACAGGACGTCACGCTGCTGCCGGAAAACCAGCAGCCGCTGAAGTTTATCCCCTGCACCGGGCACAGCCGGATTTATCTTCTGCAGATGGATGATGTGGCGTTTGTCAGCAGCCGCCTGAGCGGGGTGTTTGTCACCAGCGCGGAAGGGAATGAAGGATTTACCGAGCTGACCCTGCGCACGCTGGAGAGCCGCACGCCGCTGATCCGCTGCCACCGCCAGTATCTGGTGAACATGGCGCACCTGAAAGAGATTCGCCTGGAAGATAACGGCCAGGCCGAGCTGGTGCTGCGTGCCGGGCAAACGGTTCCCGTCAGCCGTCGCTATCTCAAGAGTTTGAAAGAGGCGATTGGCCTGTAAAACTGGTACACTGCGCGCCATTGCATCATCGACATTCGAAGGCTCTATGCTAAGTAACGACATTCTTCGTAGCCTGCGCTACACCCTGAAAGCAAACAATAACGACATGGTGCGCATTCTTGCGCTGTCGGACATGGAATCCACGTCTGCAGGTTTCGATACCTGGATGACCAAAGAAGACGAAGAGGGCTTCGTTCGCTGCCCGGACATTATTCTGTCGGGTTTCCTGAACGGCCTGATTTACGATAAGCGTGGCAAAGATCCGGCTGCGCCAGAACTGGCACTGGAGCGTCGCGTGAACAACAACACGGTACTGAAAAAGCTGCGCATCGCGTTCTCGCTGAAAACGGACGATATCGTGGCGATCATGACGGAGCAAAAATACCGCGTATCCGTGCCGGAAGTGACCGCCATGATGCGCGCGCCGGATCATAAAAATTACCGCGAGTGCGGCGACCAGTTTCTGCGAAATTTCCTGCGCGGGCTGACCCACCGGGTGCATCACCCCAAGGCGTAAAGGCGGTAGGGTGCGGCCTGATGCCCTCACCCCGACCCTCTCCCACGTGGAGAGGGAGAAAACAAAACGCCATAAAAAAAGCCGGAGACAATCTCCGGCTTTTTTTGTTATTTCACCTGCTGCCCAGGCTTCGCGCCTTCATCAGGGCTTAACAGGAAGATATCTTTCCCGCCAGGGCCTGCGGCCATTACCATCCCTTCAGAGATGCCGAAGCGCATTTTGCGCGGCGCAAGGTTCGCCACCATCACGGTTTGACGACCGATCAGCACCTGCGGGTCCGGGTAGGCTGAACGGATGCCGGAGAAGACGTTACGCTTCTCCCCGCCCAGATCCAGCGTCAGGCGCAGCAGCTTGTCAGATCCTTCCACGAATTCCGCGTTTTCGATCAGCGCCACGCGCAGGTCAACTTTGGCGAAATCGTCAAAGGTAATGGTCTCCTGAATCGGATCGTCTGCCAGCGGGCCGGTGACCGGTGCCGAAGCCGCCTTCACCTCTTCTTTAGACGCTTCCACCAGGGCTTCAACCTGCTTCATCTCGATGCGGTTGTACAGCGCTTTAAAGGTGTTCACCTTGTGGCCGAGCAGCGGCTGCGCCATGGCATCCCAGGTCAGTTCGGTGTTCAGGAACGCTTCGGCGCGGGCTGCCAGCTGCGGCAGAACCGGCTTCAGGTACGTCATCAGCACGCGGAACAGGTTGATGCCCATGGAGCAGATGGCCTGCAGGTCGGCATCGCGGCCTTCCTGTTTCGCGACAACCCACGGTGCCTGCTCGTCCACATAGCGGTTCGCCAGGTCAGCCAGGGCCATGATTTCGCGCACCGCTTTGCCGAACTCACGGGTTTCCCACGCGTCGCCAATGGTGGCTGCCGCGTCGGTAAAGGTTTTGTACAGGTCAGGATCGGCCAGTTCAGCCGCCATCACGCCGTCAAAACGTTTGGCAATAAAGCCCGCGTTACGGGAGGCCAGGTTCACCACCTTGTTGACGATGTCCGCGTTCACTCGCTGCACGAAATCTTCCAGGTTCAGGTCGATGTCGTCGATGCGGGAAGAGAGCTTCGCGGTGTAGTAGTAGCGCAGGCTGTCCGCGTCGAAGTGGTTCAGCCAGGTGCTGGCCTTAATGAACGTCCCGCGAGACTTGGACATCTTCGCGCCGTTCACCGTCACGTAGCCGTGTACGAACAGGTTAGTTGGCTTTCGGAAGTTACTGCCTTCCAGCATCGCCGGCCAGAACAGGCTGTGGAAATAAACGATGTCTTTACCGATAAAGTGATACAGCTCTGCCGTGGAATCTTTCTTCCAGTATTGGTCGAAGCTGACGGTGTCGCCACGCTTGTCGCACAGGTTCTTGAAGGAGCCCATGTAGCCGATTGGCGCGTCCAGCCAGACGTAGAAGTATTTGCCCGGCGCGTTCGGGATTTCAAAGCCGAAGTACGGCGCATCGCGGGAGATATCCCACTGCTGCAGGCCGGATTCGAACCACTCCTGCATTTTGTTCGCCACCTGCTCCTGCAGCGCGCCGCTGCGGGTCCACGCCTGCAGCATTTCGCTGAAGGACGGCAGGTCGAAGAAGAAGTGCTCGGAGTCACGCATCACAGGCGTGGCGCCGGATACCACGGATTTCGGCTCGATAAGCTCGGTCGGGCTGTAGGTCGCGCCGCACACTTCGCAGTTATCGCCGTACTGGTCCGGGGATTTACATTTCGGACAGGTGCCTTTGACGAAACGGTCCGGCAGGAACATGCCTTTTTCCGGATCGTAAAGCTGAGAGATGGTGCGGTTTTTGATAAAACCGTTCTCTTTCAGGCGGGTGTAGATCAGCTCCGACAGCTCGCGGTTTTCGTCGCTGTGCGTGGAGTGATAGTTGTCATAGCTGATGTCAAAGCCAGCAAAATCGGTCTGATGCTCCTGACTCATTTCGGCAATCATCTGCTCCGGGGAGATCCCCAGCTGCTGCGCTTTCAGCATGATCGGCGTGCCGTGAGCATCGTCCGCACAGATGAAGTTAACCTCGTGGCCGCGCATTCGCTGGTAACGGACCCAGACATCAGCCTGGATATGCTCCAGCATGTGGCCGAGGTGGATTGAGCCGTTGGCGTACGGCAGTGCGCACGTTACCAGAATTTTCTTCGCGACTTGAGTCATAGTAGGCATTACTTCTTTTAACTGTGAAAAGGGTTTTTGATGTTACCCGAAAGGTAATAACTACGCCAAGTGATAAGGGCATTAATCCATAAATGAATAATTGTTACCTCTGGGGTAAACTTGGTAATTACACGTCTTTTTTCAGAACAACTACAAAGGAGTCGGGATGAGTTCTCTATCCCAGGCCAAATCACCGGAAGCCTTGCGAGCAATGGTCGCCGGGACGCTGGCTAACTTTCAGCATCCAACCCTGAAGCACAATCTCACTACGCTGAAAGCGTTACACCACGTTGCCTGGCTGGACGATACCCTGCACATTGAGCTGCAGATGCCGTTCGTCTGGACCAGCGCCTTTGACGCGCTGAAAGAGCAGACCAGCTCTGAGCTGCTGCGCATTACCGGTGCGAAGGCGATCGACTGGAAGCTGAGCCACAGCATCGCCACGCTGAAGCGCGTGAAAAACCAGCCTGGCGTAAACGGCGTGAAAAATATCATTGCCGTCAGCTCGGGCAAGGGCGGAGTAGGGAAATCCTCTACCGCCGTTAACCTGGCGCTCGCGCTGGCAGCGGAAGGGGCAAAGGTCGGTATTCTGGATGCGGATATCTACGGTCCGTCTATTCCGAACATGCTGGGCGCGGAAAACCAGCGCCCAACCTCGCCGGACGGAACCCACATGGCGCCAATTATGGCTCACGGTCTGGCGACCAACTCGATCGGTTACCTGGTGACCGACGATAACGCCATGGTCTGGCGCGGCCCGATGGCCAGCAAAGCGCTGCTGCAGATGCTGCAGGAGACGATGTGGCCGGATCTGGATTATCTGGTGCTGGACATGCCGCCGGGCACCGGTGACATTCAGCTGACGCTGGCGCAGAACATTCCGGTCACGGGGGCGGTCGTCGTGACTACGCCGCAGGATATTGCGCTGATCGACGCCAAAAAAGGCATCGTGATGTTCGAGAAGGTGGAAGTGCCGGTGCTCGGTATCGTCGAGAACATGAGCGTGCACATCTGCAGCAACTGCGGTCACCACGAACCTATCTTCGGTACGGGTGGTGCAGAAAAACTGGCTGCGAAGTATCACACTCAGCTGCTGGGGCAGATGCCGCTGCACATTACCCTCCGTGAAGATCTGGACAGCGGAAAGCCGACAGTGGTCAGCCGCCCAGACAGCGAATTCGCGGAAATGTATCGCCAGCTGGCGGGACGCGTTGCGGCGCAGCTTTACTGGCAGGGCGAAGTGATCCCGGGCGAAATCGCGTTCCGCGCGGTGTAACGCCTTCGCGTTGAATTGCCGGGTGGCGCTTCGCTTACCTGGCCTACAACTGGCACTATCACGTAGGTCGGGTATGGCGAAGCCGCCACCCGACTTTAACCCAACCGATAGTGCATCAAATAATACTCTCCGTCCGGAGAATCACCCGTCGCCTCAATGTGCCAGCCGTGTCGCTGGTAAAACGCGACAGCCCGCGCATTCTTCACCAGGCACTTAAGCGAACCCGTACTGGTAAACGTTTCCTGTACGTGTTCAAGTAACTCATGCCCGACGCCCATGCTCTGATACTGCGGATCGACAAACAGGTTGTGCAGGAAATTATCGTTCGTCCAGACGGAGGCAAAACCCAGGCGATGACCGTTCTGCGTGGCAACCCAAATCACTTCGTCACGGGTTGCCGCGTCAAAGTCTTCAAGCTGCCAGTCTGCACTGTCCAGCCATGGCCAGGCTTCACGCCGGGCGTGGAGGTAGAGCGTGCGCAGGAAAGGGCGGTCACTTTCCTGCCAGGGGCGAATCACAATTGCGTTAGCGGTGATAGAAAATATCTCCATTGTAGGCTTTGTAGATCTTGCCATCAGCATCGCCGATCAGCACGTAGTTCTCACCCATATAGGTCCAGTGGGTTCCAGCATCCGGAGCCGGCAGGTTACGTAACTGGTACTGTTTGATGGTGTACTCTGGCGTTTGATACTGCGCCGGCGCCGTGTCGCCAATCTTGAATTTCGTAAAGTCAGCGATGAACTCTTGTTCTTCATAGGCCTTGATGCCCGATGGCGCAGCGGCCGTTTGCGGGGCAGCGAATGCAGATCCCGCCAGAGACAGTAATACACCCAGAAGCAGCAATTTACGCTTAGCCATTTTTTCTCCAGTGATATCGTTACAGATACTTTTCGTCTGCAGGTCGTGCAAAGCGGAGCAGACAGTCCATTTTAAGTATCAACGCAGGGTATGTTTGAAAAAAAATGTAACAAAAGTGGACGGTTTTGTGTAGTCGAATGGGATGATGTTTATCACTGTGGTGAATATTGCCTGCTCCTTATATTTTTAAAATTTATTATTTCACTAATTAATTCTGAAAATGGTTTTTAACGTCAAAATTGGACTGTTGTATGAATGCTTTCCTGCCGAAGAAGATTTAATATTGCCTTCGGGCGAAACAATCTTACTTCTCTTTTTTTTACAGGGATGAGTATCAATTTTGTTTTTTAGAGAGCAGTTTTGCCACGTTTTATAATGTCAGAATTTCATGTTTCATGAAAATAATCAATTAAATTTCATGGCGTTAGATTTGATCTCTTTGCAAGATTAACGATAAGCGCAACGTTAAAAAGAAATATTTATACAAATGAAAAGTACAACTGCATTTTCGCTGTTATTTCTCACCGTTAGTCAGTTAACGGGGTGTGTATTTGCCCCCGGCCAGAACTTAAGTGTGTCCGGGAAAAAGGTCATTGCGGCGGAAGACGTTAATTATAATCTTGATAAGCGCGTGGAAATTTTCACATTAACGCCGGGATTGATTGAAAAGCTGCGTCCGACCGTATCGAAATCTCAGGCAAATCCTAATCTGGATGAGCAGATCAAAAACTGGGAATACCGTATTGGCGCAGGCGACATCCTGACGGTCACCGTCTGGGATCACCCTGAATTAACGACGCCCGCGGGACAATATCGTAGCGCAAGCGATGCAGGCAACTGGGTCAACGCCGATGGTACTCTCTTTTATCCCTACGTCGGTAAGCTGCGGGTGGCGGGAAAAACGGTTTCACAGGTACGTGAAGAGATTACAGAGCGACTGGATAAAGTCATTGAGAGCCCGCAGGTGGACGTCAGCATTGCCGCCTTCCGCTCCCAAAAAGCCTATGTCACCGGAGAGGTCGAAAAATCGGGCCAACAACCCATAACGAATATTCCACTGACGGTGATGGATGCGGTTAACGCCGCTGGCGGTCTTTCTGCGGATGCCGACTGGCGTAACGTCGTGCTCACGCATGATGGCAAGGACGCCCGCCTTTCGCTCTATGCGCTGATGCAGCATGGCGATTTGACTCAAAATAAGCTGCTTTATCCGGGCGATATCCTGTTTATTCCCCGGAACGACGCGCTGAAAGTGTTCGTGATGGGCGAAGTGGTCAAGCAGAGTACGCTTAAGATGGATCGTAGCGGCATGACGCTGGCCGAAGCCCTGGGAAATGCTGGTGGACTTAACCAAAATATGGCCGATGCAACCGGCATTTTTGTTATTCGGCAGCTATCCAAAAAAGGCGACACGGACAAAATTGCCAATATCTATCAACTGAATGCGGAAGATGCGTCAGCAATGGTGCTGGGTACGGAATTCCAGCTGGAGCCGTATGACATTGTTTACGTCACTACGGCACCGTTATCACGCTGGAATCGCGTGATCACCCAGCTGGTGCCTACCATCAGCGGCGTCCATGACCTGACCGAAACCGTTCGTTACATCAGATCGTGGCCGCAGTAATGTTTCAGTCAATCTTAGTTGTCTGCACCGGCAATATTTGCCGTTCACCGATTGGTGAGCGGCTGTTGCGTCAGCAATTACCCGGCAAGCAGGTGACCTCAGCAGGTATTTTTGGACTTGAAGGACGCCCGGCGGATGCGGCTGCGCAGGCTGTCGCCTGGCGTCATGGCGTTTCGCTGGAAGGGCATGTTGCCCGAAAGGTGACGCGCAGCCTGCTGCAACAATCCGATTTGATTCTGGTAATGGAGCCGAAACACCTCCGTTTTATTGCCGCAATGACTCCGGAGAACCGGGGAAAATCGCTGCTCTTTGGACAATGGCTGGAAACCAGGGACATTCCCGACCCGTATCACAAAAGTCGCGAAGTTTATGAATATGTTTTCGAGCAATTGGGTAAAGCCAGTCAGGAATGGACTCGTCGTTTGAGTCAACAAGGAATGAAGCCGTAATGTCGTCTTCTAAATCAGATAAATATAGTGCTGCGACACCGCAGAATAATGAAATCGATCTTCTTCAGTTGCTTGCTGAGATGTTTGACAACCGGGTGACGATTGCGTGTGTCACGCTCCTGTTCACGGTATGCGCGGGTATCTACGCGTTCAGCGCCACGCCAGTTTATCAGGCTGATGCCCTGGTACAGGTAGAGGCGAAGCAGAATAACTCGCTGCTCAAGAACCTGACCCCGTTCGGGTCAGAACTCTCGCCAGATGTCGCGCCGGAACTTTTACTCCTTAAATCACGGATGATTCTGGGAGAGACCGTTGATCAATTAGGGCTGACGTACAACGCCAGGCGACGCGTTTTTCCTGTCATTGGGTCTTTGTGGGAACACGTGCGGGGACGTAAATCCGATGAAATAACGATCGGCGCGCTGACTATTCCCCTTCTGGAAGGTAAGCCACAAACGCTTTTACTCACCGTACAGGGGAAAGGGCGGTATCGTCTTGAGGGAAAAACGCTTGAAGCAGACGGCATCGTGGGGAAAACGCTGGTTAAAGACGGAATATCGCTTCTGGTGACATCTCTCCGTGCGAAACCAGGCACCCAGTTTACCCTCGAAGCAGTTACAAGGCTTGACGCGATCGACGCCATTCAGAACAGGCTTACGGTTGTTGAGTCGGCGAAACAGAGCGGTATGATCGCATTAACGTTAATGGGTGAAGACCCCGCCAGAATCGCTGCGGTACTAAATACCATTGCAGAAAATTTTCTCAGCCAGAATATTGCGCGCCAGGAAGCGAAAGATTCCCGTAGCCTCACGTTCTTACAGGAGCAATTACCTAAGATCAGCCGGGAGCTGGATGAAGCTGAAGCGCGTCTGAATGCCTACAGAGAGCAACGCGATTCTGTCGACTTATCTCTGGAAGCAAAGTCAGTCCTTGATCAGGTTGTTAACGTGGAAAACCAGCTTAACGAGCTGACTTTCCGCGAAGCAGAGGTTTCACAACTTTTTAAAAAGGACCATCCCACCTACCGTGCCCTGTTGGAGAAAAAACAAACGCTTGAACGCGAGCGTGCGCGCCTGAATAATCGCGTCTCAACCATGCCTTCCACGCAGCAGGAAATCTTGCGGCTGAGTCGTGACGTTGAATCCGGGCGTGCCATATACCTGCAGTTGCTGACGCGTCAGCAAGAGTTGAGTATTTCGCGCTCCAGCGCTATCGGGAACGTGCGGATTATTGACCCGGCCATAGCGAAGCCAGATCCGATCAAACCGCACAAAGCGCTCATTATCGTACTGGGTATGCTGATGGGATTGATGCTCTCTGCCGGCATGATTTTAGTGCGCTCAGCCTTTAAGCGGGGCATTACCTCGTCTGAACAACTGGAAGTGGAGGGGATACCGCTTCTGGCGACGCTTCCGCGCTCGGTATGGCTCTGGAAAAAAACGCACCTGCGCAGGAGAACCCTGTTTGCGTCCCACTGGAAGCACAGGACGTCCAACGTTCCTTTTCTGCCCGTTGACCGCCCGGCAGATATGTTTGTCGAGGCGGTGCGCGGGCTGCGCACCAGTCTGCATTTTACCATGATGGATGCCGCAAACCGGGTCGTCGTGATGACTGGCCCCACGCAGGACTGCGGAAAGACGCTGGTCAGCACTTCACTGGCGTCGATTGCCGCTCAGGCCGGACAGCGAGTGCTGTTTATTGATGCGGATATGCGCAAGGGGTATGTCCACAATGTTTTCAAACTGAGCAATCATCGGGGATTATCCTGCGTGCTCGCAGGAGCTGTCGAATGGCAGGAGGCGGTTCAGCACGTTGAGAAGGGCGGTTTTGATGTATTGACATGCGGACCCCAACCTTCGCATCCCGTTGAGCTGCTCATGGGCGAACGCTTCCAGGCCGTGATGTCGCAGATAGATAAAATGTATGACATCGTGATTGTCGATACCCCACCTGTGCTTGCCGTAACGGATGCCTTGCTGATAGCCCGAGCAGCGGCGACCACGCTGCTGGTCGCCCGCTTTGGTAAAACTAACGTCAAGGAGATCGAGAACTGCCTGAATCGTCTGCAGCAAATGGGCGTGCAGGTGAATGGCGCGATCCTCAATGATATCGTGAAATCTGCCGTGCTTTATTACAACTCGGGATATAGCCATTACGACTACGGTTATACCCAGGAATAAACCTGACGCGACACTTCTTTACAGCGTGATGGCGTATTGCCCGTTAAGATGACCTTCGTTAAAACATGAGGTCATAATGGATAACCGCAAAATCAGTCGACTGCGCCGCTGGGCGCGGGAAGGAATCGTACTCGTTCTGCTGACGCTGGCCGTAGTGTGGGGTGTTGATCAGTATCGAAAACCGACACTCCCCGCCAGTTTTAGCGCAACACCAATGCAGAGCATCGACGGTAACATTCACGATATCTCGGCCCTGAGCCAGGAACGGCCGCTGCTGATTTACGTCTGGGCCACCTGGTGCAGCATATGCCGTTACACGACGCCTTCCGTTAATCAGCTGGCAGAAGAGGGGGGGAACGTGGTGAGCATTGCCATGCGTTCCGGTGATAACACAAAACTTGCGCGCTGGGTTGAAAAGAAACAGCTGAAAATGCCGGTGATAAACGATGAAAACGGTGCGTTGTCGCAGCAGTGGCAGGTGAGCGTAACGCCGACGCTGGTCATTGTGTCGAAGGGGAATGTGGTCAGCACCACGACGGGCTGGACGAGCTACTGGGGATTAAAATTAAGGATGTGGTGGGCAGGCGTATAAAAATAACCCCTCTCCCGGCGGAAGAGGGGTGTTGTATTACTTAGCCAGAACTTCCTGCGCGGTGCGCTCAACCAGAGACAGCAGGATTTTAATATCTTCCAGCGTCACGGTTGGGTTCAGCAGCGTCAGCTTCAGGCAGGTGACGCCGTTGTGCTCGGTCACACCAACGTTCGCACGGCCGGATTCCAGCAGCGCATCACCAATTTTCTGGTTCAGCAGGGCGATGCCCGCGTCATCCATCTGAACCTGTCCGCGGAAGCGGAACAGAACGCTTGCCAGCTGTGGCTGCATAACCAGTTCCAGAGCAGGCTGCTCTTTCACGTAGGCCGCAACCTGCTGCGCCAGGGTCACGCCGTGATCGATGATCGCCGCGTATTGCTCCTGACCCAGCGCTTCCAGGCTCATCCACAGCTTCAGCGCGTCAAAACGACGGGTGGTCTGCAGAGATTTGGACACCAGGTTAGGCACACCCGCTTCTTCGTCGAACTCAGAGTTCAGGTAGGCCGCCTGATAGCGCATCAGCTCGTAGTGACGCGCTTCTTTCAGCAGGAACGCGCCGCAGCTGATGGTCTGGAAGAACTGCTTGTGGAAGTCCAGGGTGACGGAATCCACCAGCTCGATGCCGTCCAGGTAGTGACGATACTGCTCAGACATCAGCAGCGCGCCGCCCCAGGCCGCATCAACGTGTACCCAGATGTTCTGCTTAGCGGCCAGCTCTGCAATTGCACGCAGCGGGTCAATAGCACCGGCATCGGTTGTACCTGCCGTTGCGACGATCGCCAGAATCTGCTCGCCGTTCGCGTTGCACTGCTCAATTTTCGCCGCCAGATCGGTCAGATCCATGCGGGAAAATTCGTCCGTTTTCACCTGCACCACGGACTGGTAGCCCAGACCCATCAGCGCCATGTTTTTCTGCACGGAGAAGTGTGCGTTTTCGGAGCACAGCACGCGAATTTTGCGCAGATCTCCCACCAGACCGTCCTGCTGAACGGAGTGACCCTGACGCGCGAAGAACGCATCGCGAGCCAGCATCAGGCCCATCAGGTTGCTCTGGGTACCGCCGCTGGTGAAGACACCTGCGTCGCCGGCCTGATAACCCACGCGGGTACGCAGCCACTCGATCAGCTTGATCTCAATAATGGTTGCGGACGGGCTTTGATCCCAGGAGTCCATACTCTGGTTAGTGGCGTTGATCAGCACTTCCGCCGCCTGGCTTACCACCAGGCTTGGGCAGTGCAGGTGCGCCACACACTGCGGGTGATGAACGGACAGGCTGTCTTTCAGGAAGAACTCCACGGCGCGTTCAATCGCCGCTTCGTTGCCCAGCCCTTTCGGGTTGAAATCCAGCTTAATACGGTCGCGCAGTTCTGCGACCGTTTTGCCCTGGTACATCTCAGGCTGTTTCAGCCACTGCATCACAGCCTGAGTGCTTTGTTCGATCGCCTGCTGATAAGCTTCAATGCTCTGCGCAGAGGAGAACAAAATTGGGTTTGAATCAGACATCGTAATCAATAACTCCGGTTACGCCGGGCGAACGCCCGCAGCAAGCAGTGCCTGCTCAAATTTATCCAGGAAGATTTTCAGCTCTTCGTCGCTGATCAGCAGAGACGGCAGCAGACGCAGAACGATACCGTTACGGCCACCGCGCTCCAGAATCAGACCGGCTTCGAAGCACTTCTTCTGAATCAGTGCAGACAGCTCGCCGTCGCCCGGGAAGCAGCCCATGTGGTCAGCGGCTTCATGTGGCTTAACGATCTCAATACCGATCATCATGCCCAGGCCGCGCACGTGGCCGATAACAGGATAGCGTTTCGCCATCTCTTTCAGCTGGCCTTTCAGCCATTCGCCCTGTGCAGCCACTTTGCCTGCGATGTTCTGGTCTTTCAGGATTTTCAGCGTCGTCAGACCGGTTGCCATCGCCAGCTGGTTGCCGCGGAAGGTACCGGTGTGGTGACCTGGCGCCCATGCGTCGAACTGCTTTTTGATACCGAGCACGGCCAGCGGCAGACCGCCACCTACGGCTTTAGACATCACGATAATGTCTGGCTCAATGCCCGCGTGTTCGAAGGCGAAGAATTTACCGGTACGGGCAAAGCCAGCCTGAACTTCGTCGAGGATCAGCAGAATGCCGTGTTCCTGAGTCACTTTACGGATGCGCTGCAGCCACTCAGCCGGAGCCGGGTTCACGCCGCCTTCGCCCTGAACGGCTTCCAGAATCACCGCAGCAGGTTTACGCACGCCGCTTTCAACGTCGTTGATCAGGTTATCGAAGTAGTAAGTCAGCGCTTTCACGCCCGCTTCACCACCGATACCCAGCGGGCAGCGGTATTCGTGCGGGTAAGGCATGAACTGCACTTCTGGCATCATACCGTCAACCGCTTCTTTCGGAGAAAGGTTGCCGGTCACGGACAGCGCGCCGTGGGTCATACCGTGGTAACCACCAGAGAAGCTGATGATACCGCTACGACCGGTCACTTTTTTCGCCAGCTTCAGCGCCGCTTCAACGGCGTCAGCACCGGATGGACCGGTGAACTGCAGGCAGTACTCTTTGCCCTGACCAGGCAGCAGAGAGAGCAGGTATTCAGAAAACGCGTCTTTCAGAGGCGTAGTCAGATCCAGGGTATGTAACGGCAAGCCGCTGGTAATGACATTTTGGATGCTTTTCAGCACATCAGGATGGTTATGGCCAAGCGCAAGGGTCCCCGCGCCTGCTAAACAGTCAAGGTATTCTTTATTATCTGCATCGGTGATCCACACGCCTTCTGCTTTAGTGATGGCTAAAGGCAGTTTGCGCGGATAACTCCTGACGTTAGATTCAAACTCGGCCTGACGGGCCAGATAGGTTTCGTTGCTTTTGTGGGCATCTACGGTGTCAATACGGACTTTATCCGTCATCATATCACTCCTACAACCGCCGCTTCGTTATGAGCCACGATTGAATAAAAAGTTAAAAAACAGATGGGGGCCTGAAAAAAACGCCGCCAATATAGAGCCTTTTGCCACGGGGCTCAATGGTTAATTTGTTTACTGTTTTGTGACATGGCGCTCAGGGGAAGAGATATCCCCTTTTTAAGAAAGAAAATTGCGCTTTATGATAAAGAAAAACAGACAGTTACGTATGTTCTGTCCCGACTGTAAATTCATAAAAAAGAGTGTGACAAATCGTGCCATTCGCTGACCAAAAAGGAGGCAGACAGCCTCCTTGTTAGCTTTATTTCTGCGACACTTGCAAAATGCCGTGGTTACGCCCCGTCGTCTTATTCCAGGACGCCGCCGTAATGCCGTTCTCATCAAGGCTTAGCGATATAACAAAACCATTACCGTGAATCTCATAGAAATGAGCATTCAGACGTTTCACGGTGGCCTTTTTGCCGTTAATGGTGGCGTTAAAAAAGCCATTTGAAATCGTGGCGTTAAACGCATCCGATGTGAAAGTGGCTTCACGCAAAGGGTCGTGGACCGCAGCTGTTGTGTGCTGTGCCGCATTTTGGGCTTTTGTTTTGTGAATATCACAAGAGCCGTCATTCGCGTTCATCTCAGTACATCCTGAACGTTCTAATTGAGCACGATAGTGCGCGTTAATCGCATGAGCCGGTGTTGTCGCTACCGTCAATATCAGTGCAATCCATATTAATTGAGTTTTCATGGCTAAACTTTTGTCCACCTTATAAAACGCACAGATAATAAGAGACGTACATCATGCCGATCCAAATACCGACACCAATGAGTATCAGATACAGGGTCGCTGAAATAATGATATGTCTGAGCATGTTTTTTCTGTCATCGCTATTCTTGCCGGAGGCAAGCGGGTTATTAACTTAACGGCGTCAGTTAATAATGCTTAAGTTGTATTTAGTTAAAAGCCCATTCCGACGCCAACTGACGCCCCCATATTATTGGCGGTATCATCAGAGAAGCTCACTTTCGCGATGACATGTGAACTAAAGTTAACGGATGCCCCGACGGCAAGGGCGCTTTCATTATTGTACGTTGCACCGCCAGCAGAGAACATAACATGCTGATTCGTTTGTACCTGCGGTAAACCTGCCATCGCCATGGCGCCCGAGATACCGGCGTTGGCCTGCTTCTTATTATTATCCACTTCGTCATGCAATGATTTGAATTGCTGATTGGTGTTGTTATTCATTGCCTGTAACGTCTGCTTTGTTGCCTGAAGTTCCTGAGCGGTGGCGGTAACAGCCTGGGTATTATTAGCCACTTTAGTTTGCGTTGCTGCGTCTACCTGCATGTGCGTCACGGTGGTCGTCACGCCATCTTTACCATCTTTACCATCTACGCCGTTAGTGGGTTTAGGGGCATTTTCCAGGCTGTCAAGACGGTTATCTTGCACTTTGTTAACGTTTTCCATATTGATAATTTCTGTGCCGTTCGTCATAACGCCCTGTAAAGCCGCATCGCTTTTTTGATTGGCAGTATCTGCAAGCGCGCCAGCAAGCAAGGCTTTTTGGTAAGCGTCATTTGTGGCTTGCTCAATAACCAAAACACCTAATTTAGTGGATTGAAGGTCGCTATCCACCTGCGTTAAGCGATTTTCAGTTGAGAGATCGCGAGCAATACTATCGACCCTGTTTTGCGTAATTTGGTCTTGATGGTCATTCACAATATCTGTGATTGATGCGTCATCCCAAACGGCAGCAGCAGCGTTGGTAATATTCATGGCGCTACCGGCGACCACCCCAAATACAAAAACAGGAATAACAGATTTATTGAAAAGTTTCATTCGAAGGACTCACATCATTAATGTATAAAAAAACAAAATTAAGCAGAACAGTTTTGGCTTTAGTGGCATGTGGATATCTGTATTTCCGTATGTAAATACTGGATATTCGATGCCCGGACCTTTTTTAGTAGCGTGAATAAACTATCGATTAAACCCAAATTGATGATTTTGATCTAAATCATAAATGATATGAATAAATGAAAGGGCAGGGTGCTGTATCGAGGAGGTTTATTTAATGTATATATTAACTTATGGATTGTGCGATAAATCAAGGGAAGCGTTAAGCTATTGATGAAAGTACAAATGTTTAATAGAGTTAAATAAATTAGTACTTTCTTATTCTTTCATGCGAAAGAAGTTTATCTATCTTATAAAAGCGGAATGAGCACGTAATAAAAAATAATAGTCTCAGCAAAAGTACGTAATAAAGTTTTTCAATAACGTATTAACAATAACTGAACCAGAATTAACTAAAGCGTAATAAATGTTGGCAAATGACGGGAAAGAGCGTCTGGAGATTTCCGCTGTGACAAACGGCGTGATAAATCGAAACTCCTTGCGCCTGGCCTGGGGCCGCGGTTACACTACATAACGTTAATGAGTTTTATAACTCACTGTTTTAAAAGTATTTTGACTCGGGGTGCCCTTCTTTGTGAAGGCTGAGAAATACCCGTATTACCTGATCTGGATAATGCCAGCGTAGGGAAGTCAGATGCCTTCCCGGTCATCGCTTCTTCACGCAAGGCAGGAGCGAACCCATGCAGCCTGACCTGCTCAATTTACGCGTTTTACACCACTTCCGAACCCGTTCTCCGCTGACCCACTGTATGACCAACGATGTCGTACAGACCTTCACGGCCAACGTTTTGCTGGCGCTTGGCGCATCACCCGCGATGGTGATTGAGGCCGAAGAGGCTGAACAGTTTGCCGGCATCGCCGATGCGCTGCTGATTAACGTTGGTACGCTGACCTCGCCGCGTGCCCAGGCGATGCGTCGGGCAATAGAAAGCGCGGTGGCTGCAGGCAAGCCCTGGACGCTGGACCCGGTTGCCGCGGGCGCCCTGACGTTCCGCACCCGTTTTTGCCATCAAATCCTTGCCCTGAAACCGGCTGCCATTCGCGGCAATGCCTCCGAAATTCTGGCCCTTGCCGGAATGAGCGCGGGCGGGCGCGGCGTTGATACAACCGATACCGCAGCCAGCGCGGTGCCCGCCGCACAGGCGCTGGCTCGCCAGACCAGTGCCGTTGTGGTCGTCACCGGCGAGGTGGATTACATCACTGACGGGCAACGCACCCGCACGATAACGGGCGGCGATCCGTTGATGACGCGCGTAGTGGGAACCGGATGCGCGCTTTCTGCCGTTGTGGCGGCGAGCTGCTCGCTGCCTGGCGACCGGATGGATAACGTCGCTGCCGCCTGCGGATGGATGAAGCGAGCCGGAACGGTGGCCGTTGCGCAGTCACGTGGGCCTGGCAGTTTTGCCAGCGCGTTTCTGGATGCGCTCTATACGCTGGAGGAGCAGGCATGAAACGGATTAACGCCCTGACCATTGCCGGCACCGATCCCAGCGGCGGCGCGGGTATCCAGGCCGATCTCAAAACCTTCTCGGCCCTTGGCGCGTACGGCTGCTCGGTCATTACCGCGCTGGTGGCGCAAAACACGCGCGGCGTGCAGTCGGTCTATCGTATCGAGCCGGATTTTGTTGCCGCGCAGCTGGATTCTGTGTTCAGCGACGTGCGCATCGATACCACCAAGATCGGCATGCTGGCCGAGACGGATATTGTGGAAGCGGTGGCCGAGCGGCTTAAACGCTATCAGGTGCAAAACGTGGTGCTGGATACCGTCATGCTGGCGAAAAGCGGCGACCCGCTGCTCTCCGCCTCCGCCGTGGAGACGCTGCGTACAAAGCTGCTGCCGCAGGTGGCGCTTATCACGCCCAATCTGCCGGAAGCCGCCGCGCTGTTAGGCACATCGCATGCGCAAACTGAACGCGAGATGAAAGCGCAGGGAAACGCGCTGTTGGCGATGGGCTGCGGCGCGGTGCTGATGAAAGGCGGGCACCTGGATGATGCCGAAAGCCCGGACTGGCTGTTTACCCGCGACGGCGAAGTACGCTTTACCGCGCCGCGCGTGCAGACCAAAAACACCCACGGCACGGGCTGCACGCTCTCCGCCGCGCTGGCGGCGCTGCGCCCGCGGCATGACGGCTGGGCCGATACGGTGCGCGAAGCGAAAACCTGGCTCTCGGCGGCGCTGGCAAAAGCCGATACTCTGGAAGTGGGTCACGGTATTGGGCCGGTTCATCATTTTCATGCATGGTGGTAACCCAGTATACTGGCAGGAAACACCACGCCTGAGAAAACAGAGATGGAACAAGCGCATACCCGGTTAATCGCTCAACTGAATGAACGGATCGCCGCGCCTGACAACACGCCGCTGTACCTGAAATTTGCCGAAACGGTAAAAAACGCGGTGCGCAGCGGGGTGCTGGAGCACGGGAATATTTTGCCCGGCGAGCGCGATCTGAGCCAGTTAACCGGGGTGTCGCGCATCACTGTGCGAAAGGCGATGCAGGCGCTGGAGGAAGAGGGCGTGGTGACGCGCTCCCGTGGCTATGGCACGCAAATCAACAATATCTTTGAATATTCGCTGAAAGAGGCGCGCGGTTTTTCCCAGCAGGTAGTGCTGCGCGGCCAAAAGCCTAATACGCTGTGGGTCAACAAGCGGGTGGTGAAGTGCCCGGAAGAGGTCGCAAACCACCTGTCGATTCCTCCGGACAGCGAGGTCTTTTTGCTCAAGCGCATTCGCTATGTGGATGACGATGCGGTGTCGATTGAAGAGTCCTGGGTGCCGGTTGGCCTCATTCCCGATCCGGATGCGATTGGCATTTCGCTGTACGACTACTTCCGCAGCCAGAATATCTTCCCGCAGCGCACCCGTTCACGGGTTAGCGCCCGCATGCCGGACAGCGAGTTTCAGGCGCACATTAAGATGGACGAAAAAATACCGGTGCTGGTGATCAAGCAGGTTGCGCTTGACCAACAGCACCGGCCGATTGAGTACAGCATCAGCTACTGTCGCAGCGATCTATACGTCTTTGTGTGCGAGGAATAATTCGTCGCGAGTCGGGGCGCAGTCCCCGCCGCGGTGGCTGACTACCCAGGACGCCACAGCGTTCCCCAGCAGAACGGCGTCTGCCAGTGACCATCCCGCCGCCAGCCCGGCAAGCGTGCCGCCCGCGTGGCTGTCGCCAGCGCCAATGGTGTCCACAACCGTCGCCGGAAACGCCGGAACAACGCCCGAGACGTCACCGTCATACCATGTGGCGCCGTCTTTATCATGACGCACAATCAGCGCGGCGCCGAAGCGCTGCTGCCACTCCGCACCCAGGTTTTCAGCCGCTACGCCCAGTCGTTCGGCTGCGATCTCCGCTTCCTGACGATTGAGCGACACGATCGGCCTGCAGGCCATAATCCGCGCCATCAGCGCGTCGGGGATATCCGCGATGCGAGGGCCGAAATCGATAAACGCCGTCACGTCCCGCAACCCCTCCAGCCAGCGTGTCAGCAGCTCGCCGCACGGCGAGGCCAGCTGGTAGCCGGATAAGTAGACCAGGCTCTTCGACGGGATGTTAAGCACATCAAGCCAGCGCTGCTGCCACTGGTTCTCCACGCCGCTAAAGGACATAAAGGTGCGCTCGCCGTCTGGCTCCACCAGCGCCAGGCACCAGCCGTTATCGCCGGTTTCGGCCTGGATGGCGCTGTGCAGATCCTGCTTCGCCATGGCGTTGCGGATGATGTCCGCCCATACCCCGTGACCAACAGGCAGGGCGTTTTGCGCTGTAATGCCGAGCCGCTTCAGGGCGATGGCGATATTCAGCGCGCAGCCGCCAATATTCACGCCCTGCTGTTTGAGCTCGATATCGCACCCGCGCCAGGGCAGGGCGTAGGCGTCGGCGATGACGTCTATCACCGCCGCGCCCAGCACCGTCACCGGGCGCGTGGCGTGCAGGGTGTCGAGACGTTGGGCAAATGAACTCATACGCCCTCCCTTTGCTCCCGGTAGTGCAGCAGTTTCTCGCTATAGTGGCCGAAATCGAGCCGGTTGACGGCGTCGAGTTCGGCTTTGAGCGCCGGGTCAATCGCCTGTACGCCATGGAGCGCGCCGCAGATGGCCGTCGCCATCGCGCCAATAGTGTCGGTATCGCCGCCCAGGTTGGCGCATAAAATGGCGCAGCGGTTTGGGTCGGTTCCCGCCAGTTCGACCATCGCAATGGCCGCCGGAACGGACTCAATGGTGCTGGTTCCGGCCCCCACAAGCTGGTAAACCTGCTCGCTGGCGGACTCAACCCCGTTGGCTTCCCGTACGGTCTTAAGCGCCAGCTCAATACGTGCCGCCAGCGACGCGCTGAAGGTGGTGGTTTTCGCCTCCTGCGCGTAGCGGGCGATACCCGGCAGCGCATCGACGATGTTCTGCCAGCTTTCGCCGTCGACGGCGCGGGAAATCGCCCAGGCAATCACCACCGCGCCGGCAATAGCGAGGTCGGATTTATGGGTCGGGCTGGAGGCCAGCGCCACCTGCTCAACAAAGTGTTCCAGACGCGTGGCCGGGAGCAGGCAGCCCAGCGGGGAGGCGCGCATCGCCGCCCCGTTGGTTACGCCGTTGTTGTCCAGTTCGCTAACCGGCTTGCCGTCGCGAATCGCATTAAGCGCGATTTTGGAGGTCGGGCCGAGCACGTTCTTATTAAACGCGTCGAAATCGAGCGCCCAGCGCAGAATATGCTTGCCGATAACGTCCGCGTTAATCTCCCCGTCGCACTCGATGAGCGCGTCCGCCAGGCACAGCGCCATTGAGGTATCGTCGGTGAACTCTGCCTGTTTGAAATAGCAGGCCGCATTATTCTCTGCCGGGCCGGGTAAAAAGCGGTCGATCCAGCCGAAGTGCGCCTTGACGCGCTTTCTCGGCCACAGCTCCGACGGCATGCCCATCGCATCGCCTAACGCCTGCCCGTAAAGGGCACCGAGAACACGTTCTTGTTTCATTTAACTTCCCCTTGTGTCAGCGCGGCATCGCTATCAACCACCTCAATTGCGGCGATCTCTTTATCCGATTCGCGGAAAAACAGCATAAACAGCACGGCAATCACGGCAATCATGATTGCACCAAACGTCCACATTCCGGCCCAGTTGAAGGTCAGCCCATTCACCGGCTCTTTGTATGCGAACATTTTTTCCATCATCACGCCGCCCAGGCGGTAACCCAGCAGGCTACCAAAGCCCTGACAGCACAGCGTAATCAGGCCCTGCGCGGCGGTGCGCATGTGCACCGGCGCTTTTTTGTCCACGTAGATGTACGCGGTGACGTAATAAAAGTCGTAGCTTACGCCGTGCAGCAGAATGCCGAGGAACAGCAGGGCGTAGGTGAAGTACTGTTCCGCTCCGCCGTAAATGAAGAACCCGTAGCGGATGGCGGCGGTAATCAGACCCAGCAGTAAGACCTTCTTAATACCAAAGCGTTTGGTAAAGAACGGCAGGGCGAGCATAAAGAAGATTTCGGAGAACTGGCCGAGCGTCATCCAGCCGGTGGCGTTTTTCATCCCCACTTCGGTGAGATAGCCGTTGGCGAAGATGTAATAGAAGGCCAGCGGCATGGCGAACAGGAACGAGCAGAAGAAGAACACCAGGAAGTTTCTGTCGCGCAGCAGGATCAGCGCGTCCAGCCCGAGCATCACTTTGAAATCCAGCTTGCCGGTACTTTTCGGCGGCGTATTCGGCAGGAACAGGGCAAAGACGCCGAGCAGGGCGGAGCTGGCTGCCGTCATCAGCAGCGGGATGTTGGTGTCGGAAATATCGCTGTAGCCCAGCATCTGCGGCAGGAACCCGCACGCCAGACCGGAGGCGATCCAGCCGATGGTGCCCATCACGCGGATGCGCGGGAAATCGGCCTCGACGTCGTCCACGTTGGCAAAGGCGATACTGTTGGTCAGCGCGATGGTTGGCATATAGGTCAGGGAGTAAACCAGCAGCAGCGGGAAGAAGGTGCTGAACTGGGTTTGCTGTGCAGCGAAGTACATCAGAATCGCACCGGCGAACATCAGCGCTGACAGCACTTTCTGCGCGGCGAAGAAGCGGTCCGTCAGCGAGCCGACCAGAATCGGGGAGAGGATCGCGGCAATGGCGGTACAGGCGTAAGACCAGCCGATTTCCCCGGCGGTAAAACCGCTTTTGCTCAGCCACAGCCACAGCGGCACAAACCACGCGCCCCAGATAAACCATTCAACAAACATCATGAATGACAGTTGGACTTTCGTTTTCATTTTTTAATCCTGCATGTCAGAGAGGGTACGCCTTTAACATACCACTCAATAATACCTTTTAAATACCTTTGTGGCGATTGTTTGATCAATGTAACAGTTTTGTTGTACACGAATCGAGCCAGCAGATTGTGCTGAAAAAAAATGCAAAAGGTGGAAAATCTGTTAAGTCGGTACCAGGCTTAGTCTGCCCATAAAAGATGGGACTGGATAAACACACACCGACACGACGTCGGACTTACGGGAGTATCACATGACTGATATTGCGCAGTTGCTTGGCAAAGACGCCGACAGCCTTTTACAGCATCGTTGTATGACCATTCCAGCCGACCAGCTGTATCTGCCTGGTCACGACTACGTTGACCGCGTGATGATCGATAACAACCGTCCGCCTGCGGTCCTGCGAAATATGCAGACGCTCTACAACACCGGGCGGCTCGGCGGCACCGGGTATCTCTCAATCCTGCCGGTGGACCAGGGCGTTGAGCACTCTGCGGGCGCCTCTTTTGCGGCGAATCCTCTCTACTTCGATCCGAAGAACATTGTTGAGCTGGCGATTGAGGCGGGCTGTAACTGCGTGGCGTCGACCTACGGCGTGCTGGCCTCGGTTTCGCGTCGCTATGCCCACCGCATTCCATTCCTCGTGAAGCTGAACCACAACGAAACCCTTAGCTACCCAACCGAATATGACCAGACCCTTTACGCCAGCGTCGAGCAGGCGTTCAACATGGGCGCGGTGGCGGTAGGGGCGACGATTTACTTCGGCTCCGAACAGTCCCGTCGTCAGATTGAAGAGATCTCCGCGGCGTTTGAGCGTGCGCACGAGCTGGGCATGGTCACCGTACTGTGGGCATATCTGCGCAACAACGCGTTCAAGAAAGACGGCGTGGATTACCATGTATCCGCCGACCTGACCGGGCAGGCGAACCACCTGGCGGCGACCATCGGCGCGGATATTGTGAAGCAGAAAATGGCCGAGAATAACGGCGGCTATAAAGCGGTGAACTTTGGCTACACCGACGATCGCGTTTACAGCAAGCTGACCAGCGATAACCCGATCGACCTGGTGCGCTACCAGCTGGCGAACTGCTACATGGGCCGCGCGGGGCTGATTAACTCAGGCGGCGCGGCGGGTGGTGATACCGACCTGTCAGACGCGGTGCGTACGGCGGTGATCAACAAACGTGCGGGCGGCATGGGGTTGATCCTTGGCCGCAAGGCGTTTAAGAAATCGATGGCCGACGGCGTGAAGCTGATCAATGCGGTTCAGGACGTCTATCTCGACAGCAAAGTCACGATTGCCTGACGGCTCCATCTCCCTCTCCCGGTGGGAGAGGGCATCATCGCGCACCGTGCGAAACATCAGCGCAAAAGCACGCAGTCCGGCGGCAGCCGACACTGTAGCGCGCCGGGCAACACCTCAATGCGGAACTGCGTCCCGCTCAGCGGCTCTCCGTCGAGGTTAAAGGTCATCCCGTGGGGAGCATTCACTTCAAACCACGCTGATTTCCCGGCGATGATATTTGGACTCTCTTCCGGCTGCGTCAGCGTGGTAAACAGCGCGGGCAGCAGGCCGTCGCCCGTGAAAATACGCAGCTGAAGCTGTCCGTCATTAATCAGCGCCTCCGGGCACAGCTGCTGTCCGCCGCCCGCCTGACGTCCGTTGCCAATCCCAATTACCAGCGCGTCACCCTGCCACTGAAAATCCTCGCCGCGAATTTCGCAGCGGTCAGGCTTGAGGGTGTCCATGCGCATCAGGCCGTGGATCAGGTACGACACGCCGCCCAGCGCCGCCTTCAGCTTTTCCGGCGTTTCGCTGGTGATACGCGTGCCAAACCCGCCCGTCGCCATATTGATAAAGCAGGTTTTATCATTCACCTGCGCAATATCCACAGCGGTGGCTTTGCCGAGGATCGCCAGCTGAAGCGCCTTCTCCAGCTCTTCCGGGATCCCTGCGCTGGTGGCAAAATCATTGGCGGTGCCGAGCGGTAAAATGCCCATCACCGGCCGGCTTGCCGGGGGCAGGTCGATAAGCGCTGACGCAATCTCATTGATGGTGCCATCGCCGCCGCCGGAAATGATGGTGCTGACGCCAAGCCCGAGGGCTTCATTGATATAGCGTGCCGCGTCGCCTTTTTCCCACGTCACCCTGACGTGAATGCGCGCGCCGTCGTCACGCAAACCCTGAATTGCCTGACGCAGCAGATCGTTGCCCGCACTTTTGCCATTGAGAATCAATAAACTGTCTGGATAGGTTGCCATCCGCGCTGCTCCCTTTTTTAGCGTTAGTAAGAGTGTATAGCAGAGAGGAAAAAAGCGGGTAAGAACAGGATGAAAGGAACAAAATATGCCCGAAAGCGCGTTACACTCCAGCGATGGTAGTAACGTAATCACAGGAAAGTGATGATGAATAAAATTTTGGTAAGCGCGTGCCTGATGGGCTTAAAGGTTCGTTACAACGGAAGTGAAAAAGCGCGAATGAACGAGCTGCTCGCTCGCTGGCAGCAGGAACAGCGTCTGGTTATCCACTGCCCTGAACTTGCGGCCGGGCTGACTGTACCTCGTCCTCCGGCAGAGATTATGTCCGCTGATGGCAAAGACGTAATGCGCGGGCAAGCCAGAATTAGTGAAAATACAGGGCAGGATGTGACTGAGCAGTATCAGCTTGCAGCCTGGCTCGCGCTACGCGCTGCTCAGGAGTCGGGGTGTAGCGCAGCACTATTAACCGATGGCAGCCCAACGTGCGGCAGTCAGTTTATTTATGACGGATCTTTTCGCGGGATACATAAAGCGGGGAGGGGTGTTGCTGCATCGTTGCTCGCAGAGCATGGGATAGCCGTGTTCTCGGAGGGGCAAATCGACGAACTGATTGCCTGGGTTGAGGAGAGAGAAGGCAAAAAATAAGCCCGCGTAAGGGAGATTACGCAGGCTAAGGAGGTGGTTCCTGGTACAGCTAGCATTTATGGGTTATGTTTTTCAGCGGGGGGATAATACCCGTATTGAACGAAGCGGTATGTGATCCGATTCTAAGAATTATCCCAGCGCGAAAAAATTTCCCTGATTAACTATTTGCCGTGTGGGTTTCGGGTGCTTTCACCGTTAAAGTTACGCATCAGCAGCGCGAACTTCAGCTCCACCTCTTCCGGAACCGGCAGCCAGACGGTATGACCGTCACCCGGCGCCACGTCAATCGCTTCGCCTTTGCCGTTTTCCAGATGCTCCAGCGTAAAGTTCATGTTGCCCTGTGGGGTCATCAGCTCCAGGCTGTCGCCTTTGGTGAATTTGTTTTTCACCGCCACGGCCGCCAGCGCGCCTTTGCGCTCGCCGGTGAAGTCGCCGACAAACTGCTGGCGCTCGGAAACGGAGTAGCCGTGCTCGTAGTTCTGGTAGTCGTCATGGGTATGACGACGCAGGAAGCCTTCGGTATAGCCGCGGTGCGCCAGGCCTTCCAGAGTTTCCAGCAGGCTGGTATCGAACGGTTTACCGGCCGCCGCATCGTCGATGGCTTTGCGGTACACCTGCGCGGTGCGCGCGCAGTAGTAATAGGATTTGGTGCGGCCTTCGATCTTCAGAGAGTGCACGCCCATCTGGGTCAGACGCTCAACGTGGGCGATGGCGCGCAGATCTTTCGAGTTCATGATGTAGGTGCCGTGCTCGTCTTCAAAGGCGGTCATGTACTCGCCCGGACGTTTGGCTTCTTCAATCATAAACACGCTGTCGGTTGGCGCGCCGATGCCCAGCGTCGGCTCGACGTTGGTCACCGGGATCGGCTCGTGCTTGTGGACGATGTTGCCGACGTCATCCTCTTTGCCTTCCTGGACGTTATATTCCCAGCGGCAGGCGTTGGTGCAGGTGCCCTGGTTCGGGTCGCGCTTGTTGATATAGCCGGAGAGCAGGCAGCGGCCAGAGTAGGCCATGCACAGCGCGCCGTGAACGAAGATTTCGATTTCCATATCCGGCACCTGGGTGCGGATTTCTTCGATCTCTTCCAGCGAAAGCTCTCGGGACAGAATGACGCGGGTCAGTCCCATCTGCTTCCAGAACTTCACCGTCGCCCAGTTAACGGCGTTAGCCTGGACGGAGAGGTGAATATCCATCTCCGGGAAGTTCTCCCGAACCAGCATGATTAAACCCGGGTCCGACATGATCAGCGCGTCCGGCCCCATATCCACCACCGGCTTCAGGTCGCGGATGAACGTTTTCAGCTTAGCGTTGTGCGGCGCGATGTTCACGACCACGTAGAATTTCTTGCCCAGGGCATGCGCTTCGTTGATGCCGAGCTGCAGGTTCTCGTGGTTGAATTCGTTGTTACGCACGCGCAGCGAGTAGCGCGGCTGGCCCGCATAAACGGCGTCGGCACCATAGGCGAAAGCGTAACGCATATTTTGCAGCGTTCCCGCCGGGGAAAGGAGTTCCGGTTTAAACATGTTTGTTCTCGTTCTGATGACAGGTCAGATCCGCGTGCACCAGGTGCAGCGGTAAGGGGAGATCCCCCACTTTAAGGGCGGGCATTGTAGCGCTATGGGGCAGGGAGGTAAAGATTGAATTATTACTTATTTTAGCCGTAAAGTTAATTACGGCTAAATTTGCATTGTTATTTATTTCTTTCTGATGTGGTTTTTATTTTGAATTGCTGCTGTAGGTATTTTAGATGCCATCTCATTTCTCTGGCTTCAAGTTCTGATACTTTATTTCCTTCGATAACACTTAGCACAATTGAATATAGTGTGTAAAGGTCTCTCACTTCTGCATTAATTTGTTCCAGAGGATGTATGTCAAATTCGTAAAGTATCAGGTTGAAATAATCAAGGGTTGAATTCTTGTTTCGATGATGATTATTTTGTGTTCTGTGAAAAGAGATCATGGAACGAATCATTCTTGCTATATAAATCCAGTCTCTAATAAATGAATTGGTTGCAGTGATTTCGTTATTAAGATAAAGTGGTGGTATTCTTTCGGAAAGAATAATAGCTATATTATCATCAGAAAATTTTTCTTGGATCTTAGCATTTATTTCCGATTGCTCGCTCTCTCGATTATCAATATATCTAAAATCAACCAATATTTGAGCATCTTTATCAACATTAAAATAGTGATGTAAAAAAGGATGGGTGGTTAATTCTTCCATCATGCTTATACGCTTACGGTAATGGTTACCGTGACGTTTATTAACTATTTCTATGATTATAATCTCTTTTTTGTCTTTGCTAATTGCAACTAAATCAAATAGAAAATTTTTATATGAAGGTGTTCTTGGTGAGTCTTCATAAACAGCATACTCTTTTAAAGTATATTCTGTTTTAATTAATTCAACTTGGTAATGGTAATAATCGTAATAGTTTACCATAGTTTGCCTCCGTTGCATTTATATTTTTCAATTTTAATTAAGGTCATATATTCTGCAGGCGAGTTGTTTTCTCTCATTTCTAATATTTTAGCAATTGAGGGAGCTAGGGATAATGGAACGACAAGGGATTTTCCAGGCTCCTTCACGAATCGCTCAGCAATAATGCGCGTTATTTGCCTGTCATTCTCCATGACTACCGGAGCCAGTGCATCAATGGTAAATTTAAGTCCGTTGTCTACATCTGAATAAGAGTTGTTATGTGGGAAATAAAATATTTTAAAAGTTGTCTTATACTTAACCTGCATGCCAGTATATTCTGCTTTTGCAGAATTAAAAACTTTCGATTGCCAGATTGCCTTCAAAGATTTAGGACCTTTCCTGTTAACCGTGGCTGGTCGGCCAATTACGATCATTTCCAAAAGATTATCTGCCATGATATTTCCTTAAAGAAAAAATAGAACCAGACTTCTTTTCTATATTGTTTAAAAATGTGTGACTGTACTATACATAGCTGTAAATCATCGTTAATCACATTATCCTGCATGCATCCGCTTCCCAGCGATACCCCACGCCATACACCGCGCGGATAAACGACTGCTCGGCGTCCAGCGCCTCCAGCTTGCGGCGCAGGTTTTTGATATGGCTGTCGATGGTGCGGTCGGTCACGACGCGGTAATCGTCATACAGGTGGTTCAGCAGCTGCTCGCGGGAGAAGACTTTCCCCGGCTCGTGGGAGAGGGTTTTCAGCAGGCGGAACTCCGCAGGCGTCAGGTCCAGCAGCTTGCTGCGCCAGCTCGCCTGGAAGCGGCTTTCGTCGACAATCAGCGGGCTTTCGGCATCCAGCACCTGAAGCTCGCGCTGCGGCCTGCAGCGGCGGAGAATGGTTTTCACGCGGGCGACCACTTCACGCGGGCTGTAGGGTTTGCAGATGTAATCGTCCGCGCCAATTTCGAGGCCCAGCAGGCGGTCAATCTCTTCAATTTTGGCGGTGACCATGACGATCGGCACGTCGGAGAAGCGACGAATTTCCCGGCACAGGGTCAGCCCGTCAACACCCGGCAGCATTAAATCAAGCAGGATCAGATCCGGCGGGGTCTGGCGCACGTATGGCAGCACCTGGTCGCCGTGGCTGATTAGCGATGGAGCGTAGCTGGCCGCACGTAAATAGTCTATCAGCAGCTGTCCCAGCTTGGGCTCGTCTTCGACAATCAAAATGCGCGGCGTGTTTTCGTCAATCGGTAACTCGGTCATACTTCTCTCGATAAATCCCGTTCCAGAGGTAACTCTACTGTAATGCTAACCCCGCCAAAAGGCGAATGGGCGGCGCGGATCGTGCCATTATGCGCCTCAACGATGTTAACGCAAATCGCCAGCCCCAGGCCGGAACCGCCGCTGGCGCGGTTGCGGGAGCCTTCGGTACGGTAAAAACGTTCAAACAATTTTTCCAGCTGCGCGTCCTGCACGCCGGGGGCGGAATCCGCGAAGGTAAGGGCAAAGCGCCCGTTTTCCTGCCTGCCGGAGATATGTAGCCCGCCGCCGCTGTCGGTGTAGCGCAGGCTGTTTTCCAGCAGGTTATTGAATAGCTGCATCAGCCGGTCCTTGTCGCCAAACACCACCGCGCTGTCCGGCAGGGAGAGGTCGATTTTCAGGTTGCGGCTGGCAAACCGCTCGCGGAACGCGCCGCTGATCACTTCCAGAATGTTAATCACGTCTACCGGCGCCTTCTGGTAGGCCAGCGCGCCTTCGTCGGACATGGAGAGCTGGTGGAGATCGTCCACCAGCTTGGTGAGCGTGCCCACCTCCGCCTGCAGAGAGGCCACCGATTCGGGCGTAAACTGGCGCACGCCGTCCTGTATGGCCTCCAGCTCGCCGCGCAGCACCGCCAGCGGCGTGCGCAGCTCGTGGGAGATATCGGCCATAAAGTCGCGGCGCATCTGCTGGTTCTTCTCCAGCGTGCTGGCGAGCTGGTTAAAATCCTGCGCCAGCTTGCCCAGTTCGTCCTGGCTGCGGGTATCGACGCGGGTGGTAAAATCCCCGGCGGCCAGCTTGTGCGTGCCTTCCACCAGCCGTTTCACCGGGGCGAGCAGGCCGCGCGCCAGCGGGAAGGTAGCGAGCGCGGCGAGCAGGGTGGAGAGGGCGACAATCAGCCAGCTTGTCCGGCGCTGCTGGCGGTCAAAGTTGATGTCGGTGTTGCGCGTCAGGCGCTCCACCGGAGAGGCGATAACCCAGCCGACTGTCGCATTGTTGACTTTAATCGCACGACGGGTGCCGTCCGGCGGTATCGGCGCACGCGGACCCACCAGAGTGCGCATGTCCTGATCAATCACCCAGAACTGGGTGCGCCAGCCGTGCGGCGGCATGCCCGGCCCCGGGCGATCGTCACCGGTATCGTGCTCCAGCGAGCGCAGGATCTGGAAAATAAAGCGATCGTTATTGCGCAGAAAACGCCAGTTGCCGTGCTGGGCGTACTGTTCACTCAGCGCATCGCTTAAGCCCTGTAAACGCTGTTCATTGCCATGCTTGATGTAATCAATAAAACCGCGCTCAAAGCTGATCCGCACCGCCCAGTGCATGGTGATCAGCAGGACGATACAGGTGGCAAATATCGCCACGAAGAGCTTGCCGGTAATGCCCGGACGCCAGAATTTCATGAACCACTCCTTTTGCCGCGCCTAATCACGACGTTCTTGCTGGTATCATCCGGCACTCTGGCGAAGATGAAAGCGGGCAGGGCGATGATGACCGCCATGCTGAGATAGGTATACAAAAAGACCTGATGCGCCACCGGCGTGTCGACGCTGAGGTGGTGCTGGCCGTACATGCCGAGCAGTAAACCCGCGATGGTCACCCCGACGCTCATCGAGAGCTGCATGATCATCGACAGCAGGCTGTTGCCGCTGCTCGCCAGATCGTCCGGCAGGTCCTTCAGCGTCAGGGTATTCATCGACGAGAAGCGCATGGAGTTGACGATCCCCTGGCAGAACAGCACCAGCGGCAGAACGTAGTACCAGCCCATCAGCGCCACGGCCATAAACAGCAGACTCACCAGCGACAGCCCCAGCGTGGCGGTCACCAGCACGCGACGATAGCCAAAGCGGTTCACCACCTGTACCACGATGCGCTTCATTCCCATGCTGCCGAGCACCATCGGGATCATCATCAGGCCCGCGTGGAACGGCGAAAATCCCATTCCGATTTGCAGGAAAACGGGCGTCATAAACGGCAGCATGCCGCTGCCGACGCGCCCGGCGAAGCTGCCGAACAGGCCAAGGCGATAGGTAGGGTTTTTAAACAAGCTCAGGCTGAACAGCGCCTTATCGTTACCTCTGGCATGCCGCAGATACCACAGAATGGCGGTGATGCCGATAACGACCAGCATCCCCAGCGTCAGGGGCGAAATCCCCAGCCCTTTTTGCCCGTCGAGCGCCAGGGTAAGCGTGGCCATGCCCGCCGCCAGCAGGATAAAGCCAAAGAAATCAAAGCGCCGCGTCTGCATTTTGTAGTTCGGCATCAGCGTCAGGGTGGCGATGGCGCCGATGATGCCAACAGGAAGATTGATTAAGAAGATCCAGTGCCAGGAGGCGTACTCCACCAGAATGCCGCCGAGCGCCGGGCCCAGCAGCGGCCCCACCTGACCGGGTAGGGTCACAAAGGTCATCGCCGCCATGTACTGCTCGCGCGGCACGATCTTCATCACCGTTAGCCGCCCGACAGGGACCATCATCGCCCCGCCGACGCCCTGCAGCACGCGCGCCATCACCAGCTGGTCGAGGGTGTTGGCCTGGGCGCAAAACAGCGAGCCGGTGGTAAACAGCACGATGGCGGTAAAGAAGATATTCCGCACGCCCACTTTATCCGCCAGCCAGCCGCTGGCGGGCAGCATCACGGCCACCGTCAGCACGTAGGAGACAATCACCATATGCATATGCAGCGGGCTCTCCCCCAGGCTTTTCGCCATGGAGGGGAGGGCGGTGTTGACGATGGTCGTATCCAGCGACTGCATAAAGAAGCCGAAAGCGACTATCCATAGCTGCCAGCGAACGTTAGCGGGGAGATCGGTCATTTACTCGGTCACCGTGGTTCTGTTTTTACGCGAGAAGCGCAGCCGCAGGCGGTCGAAGAACAGATAGACCACCGGCGTGGTGTACAGCGTCAGCAGCTGGCTCATCACCAGGCCGCCGACAATGGTGATCCCCAGCGGCTGGCGCAGCTCGGAGCCGTCGCCGCCCGAGATAACCAGCGGCAGCGCGCCAAACAGTGCCGCCAGGGTGGTCATCATGATCGGACGAAAACGCAGCAGGCAGGCCTGGAAGATGGCCTCTTCCGGCGATAGATTGCCGTTGCGCTGGGCGTCCAGCGCGAAGTCGACCATCATGATCGCGTTTTTCTTCACAATACCAATTAATAGCATGATTCCGATGAGCGCGATCAGGCTGAACGGCGCGCCGAACAGCTCCAGCGCCAGCAGCGCCCCAACGCCCGCCGACGGCAGCGTCGAGAGAATGGTCAGCGGGTGAACGTAGCTCTCGTACAGCACGCCCAGCACAATATAAACCGTGGCGATGGCGGCCAGAATCAAAATCACCTGCGAATTCATCGTCTCCTGGAACACCTGCGCGGTGCCGGCAAAGCTGCCGCGCACGGTGGACGGCACGCCAAGCTGCGTCATCGCGCGGTTAATTGCGTCGCTGGCTTCAGAAAGCGACGAACCGGCGGGCAGGTTAAAGGAGATAGTCGACGCCGCCGATAGCCCCTGGTGGTTCACCGACAGCGGCGCGTTGGCCGGCTGCCAGCTGGCAAAGTAGGAGAGCGGAATCGCCTTGCCGTCGTTGTTAATCACAAACATTTTGTCCAGGGCGCTGATGTCCTGGGTGTAGCGCGGATCGACCTCCATCACCACCTTATACTGGTTCATCGGCTGGTAGATGGTGGAGATCTCGCGCTGGCCGAAGGCGTTGTTCAGCAGGCTGTTGGCGGCTTCAACGTTAATGCCCAGCCGCGACATGGTTTCGCGGTCGTAGGTCAGGGCCATCTCGGCGCCGTTATCCTGCTGATCGGAGTTGACGTCCGCCAGCTGCGGCAGGGCGGCCAGCACCTTGCGGATCTTCGGCTCCCACTCGCGCAGGGCGGCTAAATCGTCCGAGAGCAACGTGTACTGATAGCTGGCGTTCGCCTGACGGCCGCCGACGCGGATATCCTGAACGGCCATCAAAAACAGGTTTGCCCCCGGCTCTTTGGCGAGCTTCACCCGCAGGCGGTCAATCACCTGCTGGGCGGTTTCGTTGCGCTCGCCGCGCGGTTTCAGGGTAATAAACATCATCCCGCTGTTGACGCGTGACCCGCCGGTAAAGCCGGTGACGTTATCCACGGCTTTGTCTTCACGAATGATCTTCATGAAGTCCTGCAGCTTGCCGCGCATCGCCTGGAACGAAATGCTCTGGTCCGCCTGAATCCCCCCCATCAGCACGCCGGTGTCCTGCTCCGGGAAGAACGTTTTCGGGATGGTGATGTACATCCAGACGTTGAGCACGATGGTACCGATCAGCACCAGGCCGACCAGCCGGGTATGGTTCAGCACCCACTTCAGCGATTTGCCGTAGCCTTCCTGCATGGCCATCAGGAAGCGACCAAAGCCTTTGCGGCGCGGCTGCGAATGGGGCTTGCTGCGCTTGAGCATCCAGCCGCACATCATCGGCGTCAGCGTTAGGGAGATCGCCAGCGAAATCCCGATGGCGACGGAGAGGGTGACGGCAAACTCGCGCAGCAGCCTGCCCGGCAGCCCGCCCATCAGCAGCAGCGGCAGGAATACCGCCACCAGCGACAGGCTCATGGAGAGCACCGTAAAGCCCACCTCGCGCGTGCCCTGCAGCGCGGCCTGAAGCGGCTTCACGCCCGCTTCCAGGTGGCGGGAAATGTTTTCCAGCACCACGATGGCGTCATCCACCACGAAGCCCGTCGCTATCGTCAGGGCCATCAGCGACAGGTTGTTGAGGCTAAACCCGCACAGGTACATGGCGGCAAAGGTACCGATCAGCGAGACCGGCACGGCCACCGCCGGAATAAGCGTCGCGCGGCCGGATCGCAGGAACAGGAAGACCACCAGGATCACCAGCGCGACGGAGATAATCAGCGTTTGCTCCACCTCTTCAAGCGAAGCGCGAATGGTCGGGGAGCGATCCTGGGCAATTTGCAGATCGATTGCTGCCGGGATGGTCTCCTGCAGGTCCGGAAGACGGGCGCGAATGCTGTTCACCGTCTCAATAATATTCGCTTCCGGCAGCTTGCGGATCATCAGCAGAATGGCCGGTTTCGCGTTGGTCATCCCGGCGTTGCGCACGTCCTGCACCGAGTCGGTAACGCTGGCAACGTCGCTCAAGCGCACCGCCGCGCCGTTTTTGTAGTGAATAATGAGCGGCTGATATTCCGCGGCGGTTTTCAGCTCGTCGTTAGTGTGGATCTGCCAGCGGTGGCTGCCGTCCTCAATCGCCCCCTGCGGCTTGCGGACGTTGGCCGTGCTGATGGCGGAGCGCACGTCATCCAGCGACACGCCCTGGTTGAACAGCGCCTGCGGGTTTAGGCCGACGCGCACGGCGGGCAGGGAGCTCCCGCCGACGCTCACGTCACCGACGCCGTTAATTTGTGAGATGGTCTGCGCCAGCTGGGTAGACGCAAAGTCGTAAAGCTGCCCCTGCGAGTACGTATCCGAGGTCAGCGTCAGGATCATGATCGGCGCATCGGACGGGTTGGCCTTGCGGTAGGTTGGGCGGCTCGGCATCCCGCTCGGCAGCAGGCTTTGTGCGGCGTTGATGGCCGCCTGCACGTCGCGCGCCGCACCGTTAATATCCCGGTCGAAGCTGAACTCCAGAATGATGCGCGTGCTGCCCAGCGAGCTGCTGGAGGTCATCTCGTTGACCCCCGCAATCCGCCCGAGCGAACGCTCCAGCGGCGTGGCAACCGACGAGGCCATGGTCTCCGGTGACGCGCCCGGCAGCGAGGCGCTGACCATGATCACCGGGAAATCCACCTGCGGCAGGGGCGCTACCGGCAGCAGCCGGAAGCCCAGCACGCCGCAGAGGGTAATGGCGAGCGAGATTAATATCGTCGCCACCGGGCGATAAATGAAGAGGGCGAAAAACTTCACTTATGCCTCCTCTTCACGTTTCGGGAAACGGCTTTTGGTCCACAGCGCCAGACGGTCAAACAGCAGGTATATCACCGGCGTAGTGAAGAGGGTCAGCACCTGGCTCACCAGTAGACCGCCGACCATGCCGATACCCAGCGGACGGCGCAGCTCCGCGCCGACGCCGGTGCTGAGCATCAGCGGCAGCGCGCCCAGCAGGGCGGCCAGCGTGGTCATCAGGATCGGACGGAAACGCAGCAGACAGGCCTGGAAGATGGCGTCGCGCGGCGACATGCCCTGCTCGCGCTCGGCGGCCAGGGCGAAGTCGATCATCATGATGGCGTTTTTCTTCACGATCCCGATAAGCAGGATAATGCCGATGATGGCAATGACGTCCAGCTCGCTGCCCGCCAGCATCAGTGCCAGCAGCGCCCCCACGCCCGCCGTCGGCAGGGTAGAGAGGATGGTGATCGGGTGGATAAAGCTTTCGTACAGCACCCCGAGCACGATGTACATCGCCACGACCGCCGCGACGATAAGCCAGATGGTGTTACCCAGCGCGGCCTGAAACGCCAGCGTGCTGCCCTGGAACTGGGTCTGAATATCGGACGGGAAGCTGAGCTCTTTTTCAGCAGCCTGAATGGCCTCCACCGCTTCGCCGAGAGAATAATTGTCCGGCACGTTGAAGGAAATGGTGGTGGACGGGAACTGATCCAGATGGTTGATCGACAGCGGGGTGTAGCGTTCTTCCACCGTGGCGATAGCGCTCAGCGGCACAATGCCGCCGTCTTTGCTGGTCAGGCGCACCGAGTCCAGCCCCGCCAGGCCGGGCGTGTTGTCCGTGTTGTGCTCCAGCACCACGCGATACTGGTTGGCCTGGGTGTAGATGGTGGAGATCAGGCGCTGACCGAAGGCGTTGTACAGGGCGTTGTCCACGTCTGACATGGTAATGCCCAGACGGCTGGCGGTATCGCGGTTGACGTTCACGTACGCCGCCAGCCCTTTGTCCTGCCAGTCGCTGCTGACGTCGGCGAGCTGCGGCAGGGTGTTAAGCTTGTTCACCAGCTGCGGCACCCAGGTGCTGAGCGCGTCCAGCGAGGTGGCCTGCAGCGTGAACTGGTACTGCGTGCGGCTGACCTGAGTATCAATGGTCAAATCCTGAATCGGCTGCAGGTAAAGCTCAACGCCCGGCACTCGCGCGACGGCGTTTTGCAGACGCTCAATGACGGCGTTGACGCGATCGTCGCGTTCATCCAGTGGCTTAAGGTTGATCTGCAGACGCGCGCTGTTGAGCGACGGGTTGGTGCCGTCGACGCCCACGTAGGAGGTCAGACTCTCGACCGCCGGATCCTTCATGATGATTTCGGACACCTGCTGCTGGCGTTGGGCCATACTGGCGAAGGAGACCGACTGCGGGGCCTGAAGCGTGCCCTGAATAATGCCGTTGTCCTGGATCGGGAAGAAGCCTTTCGGAATGAAAATCCACAGCATCACGCTGAGCGCCAGGGTTCCCAGCGCCACGCCGAGCGTGGCCCACGGATGGTTAAGGACTTTCGCCAGCACGCGTCCGTAGGCGGCAATAATGCGCTCGAACATGCGCTCGGAGGCGCGCGAAAAGCGGTTTTGCTTGCGCAGGGACTCGTGGCTCAGCATGCGGGCGCACATCATCGGCGTCAGAGTCAGCGACACCACGGCGGAGATCAAAATGGCGACCGCCAGCGTCACGGCAAACTCGCGGAACAGCCGCCCGACAATATCGCCCATAAACAGCAGCGGGATCAGCACCGCAATCAATGAGAAGGTCAGCGAGATAATGGTAAAGCCGATTTCCCCTGCGCCCTTCAGCGCGGCGGCCAGCGGTTTTTCGCCTTTCTCGATATAGCGCGAGATGTTCTCGATGACGACTATAGCGTCATCCACCACGAACCCGGTGGCGATGGTGAGCGCCATCAGCGTCAGGTTGTTAATCGAAAAATCGAGGAACACCATCACCGCAAAGGTGCCGACCAGCGAGAGCGGTACGGCGACGGCGGGAATAATGGTTGCCGGAACGTTGCGCAGGAACAGATAAATGATCATCACCACCAGCGCAATCGCCAGCATCAGCTCGAACTGGGTGTCTGTGACCGACGCGCGAATATTCGTGGTGCGGTCGGAAAGCACTTTTACGTTGACCGATTTCGGCAGGCTTTCGATCAGCTGTGGCAGCATGGTGCGAATACTGTCGGCGGTTTCAATGATGTTTGCGCCCGGCTGGCGCTGGACGTTCATCACGATCGCCTGCTGTTTGTTGGCCCAGGCGCCGAGCCAGCTGTTTTCCGCCCCTTGTTCGACGGTCGCCACGTCGCCCAGACGCACCGGCGCACCGTTCTGGTAAGCAATAATCAGCTGACGGTATTCATCGGCGGACTGCATCTGATCGTTGGCAGAGAGCGTCACGGCGCGGGTTGGACCGTCCAGCGAGCCTTTTGCCGAGTTAACGTTGGCGCTGCTGATGGCGGTGCGGATGGTTTCGCTGGTGAGGCCCAGCGCGGCGATGGCCTGCGCGTTCAGCTTGACGCGCACCGCCGGGCGCTGGCCGCCCGCCAGGGTGACGAGGCCGACGCCGGAGACCTGTGAAATTTTCTGCGCCACGCGCGTTTCGACCATGTCTTCGACCTGGGTCATCGGCATGGCGGAGGAGGTGACGGCAAGCGTCATGATTGGCGGATCGGCCGGGTTCACCTTGCTGTAGACCGGCGGGTTGGGCAGGTCTGACGGCAGCAGGTTGGTGGCGGCGTTGATGGCGGCCTGCACCTCCTGCTCGGCGACGTCCAGCGACAGCGTCAGCTGGAACTGCAGCGTCACGACGGATGCCCCGCCGGAACTCTGGGAGGACATCTGTTTTAGCCCGGACATCTGGCCGAACTGGCGCTCCAGCGGAGCGGTAATGGCGGACGTCACCACGTCCGGGCTGGCTCCGGGATAGAGAGTGACAACCTGAATCGTTGGGTAATCCACCTCCGGCAGCGCCGACACGGGCAGGAAGCGATAGCCGATAATCCCGGCGAGCAGGATCGCCACCATCAGCAGCGTGGTGGCGACAGGACGAAGGATAAACAGGCGTGACGGCCCGCCTGTAGAGCCTGGGGGCATCACCTGCATCAGGATTTCTCTCCCTGTTTCGCAGGTTCAACCACTTCCACTTTGGCCCCTTCGGTCAGACGGTCAATGCCGTCGGTGACCACGCGGTCGCCTGCGGAAAGGCCGGCGGCGATGACCACCGTCTGGCTGTCCTGGATACCGGTTTTCACCAGGTGCTTGCTGACCTTATTGTCGCTGTTAAGTACCCAGACGAAATTACCTTCGTTACCCATCTGCAGCGCAGCGGTGGGGATCACTACCGCGTTCTCTTCGGTCGCGACCAGCATACGCGCGTTGACGAACTGGTTCGGGAAGAGGGCATCGTCCTGATTGTTAAAGCGCGCCTTCAGCTTGATGGTGCCGGTGGTGGTGTCGATCTGGTTATCCAGGCTGAGCAGGGAACCTTCGCTCAGCTTCTGCTTGTTGCTGCGGTCCCAGGCTTCCACCACCAGCCCCTTCCCGGATTTTTGCGCCTGCACCACGGTCGCAATGTCGCTTTCCGGTAGGGTAAAGACTAAATCAATCGGGTGGGTCTGGGTGATGACCACGATGCCCGTGGTGTCGCCGCTGGAGATCTGGTTGCCGATATCGACCTGCTTCAGACCCACGCGTCCATCAATCGGGGCGGTGATGCGGCTCCAGTCCAGCTGCAGCTGGGCGCTGGCCACGGCGGCCTCGTCGGCTTTGATGGTGCCCTGCGTTTCGCTGACCAGCGACTGCTGGGTGTCCAGCTCCTGACGAGATACGAGGTTGGTTTTCACAAGCTGCTGGTAGCGGGCCAGATCGCGGCGGGCGTTGGCGAGAGTGGCTTTGTCTTTCGCGAGCTGCCCCTGCGCCTGGGCGAGGGCGACCTTAAACTGGCTCGGGTCTATTTCGGCCAGCAGATCGCCCGCTTTAACCTGCTGACCTTCCTGGAAGTGAATGGCCATCAGCTGGCCGTCGACGCGGCTGCGCACCGTCACGGTGTTGGCGGCGGTAATGGTCCCAAGGCCAGTAAGATAGCGAGGAACGGCTTTATTCACTGCCGTCGCCGCCTGTACCGGCGCCAGCGCGCCGCCGCGCATGCCGTGACGCCCTCCGCCTGCCGGGCGCTGTGCCTGACTATTTGCACCCGCGGGGGCTGCGGAGTTCGCGGATTGACTGTGCCAGTACCAGGCGGCGGCAAGGACCACCACAATGATGCCAGCGGCGATTGCCCAGCGGGATTTGTTACTGCCTTTCATCGTTATACGTTCTCATCCTGAAGACTTCGGGGAATGATACTAGTTTAGTCAGCTAACACAGCGGAAAAATGGAGGAAATATGGAAGACTGTCAGGAATGGTCTGAATGGAGGTAAACGCAAAACGGCAACATCCGTTGCCGTTTTTGGTGTTTACTCCCTCTCCCTGTGGGAGAGGGCCGGGGTGAGGGCACCAGACCGCACCGCAACAATGCTAGCTAAACATCACCTGCGCCCAGCGTGCCAGACCTGCGGTGACGGAGCCAAAGTCATCCCCACCGGCAATCGGAATGCCAGGCAGCTGTTCCGCCAGCGCTTTCTTGATCAGCGGCGAGCGGGCGCTTCCCCCGGTCAGGTAAATCACGTCCGGCTTCTCTTTGCCGTTCTCCAGCGCCAGCTGTACCTGCTCAAGAATACGCTGTAGCGGCTGCGCGAGCGCCGTCTCCAGCCCGTCCTGCGAAATCGCGGTGGCCAGATCGTCGCTGATAAACGGCAAGGAGACCGCATGCTCAGCACGGTCGGAAAGGGCTATTTTGCTCTCTTCGGCAGTGCGCACCACGCGGTAGCTCAGGCGCTGACGCCACACTTTATACAGCAGGGCGACTTTTTCGGCGTCCTGCGCGTCGCGCACCAGATCGTTAAGGAAGCGGCCGTTGGCGGTGCTGTAAAAATCACTCTGCGCAGGCACGTCGTTAATGGCAATCGCGTTCCACCACGGCAGGATCGGCAGGGCGATGCCTTTTTCGGTTTGCCCGCCCATGCCGAGCAGCGGCATCAGGCTCTTGAATGCCAGCGCGATATCGAGATCGTTACCGCCTACGCGACAGCCGCTGTGCCCGAGCAGGCTATTTTCGCGATCGCGTCGGTTATGCCACTGCGGTCCCATCAGCAGCAGCGAGCAGTCCGTTGTGCCCCCGCCGATATCCACGACTAATACGCGCTTCTCTTCCGTCAGCGTGGCTTCAAAATCCAGCCCCGCGGCAACCGGCTCGTACTGGAACACCACGTCGCGAAAGCCTGCCCGGTGCGCCGCGCGTTCAAGGATCCCCTGCGCCTGCTGGTTGGCCTCGTCGCCGCCCAGCCCCTGGAAGTTGATCGGGCGGCCAATGACCGCCTGGGTAATCGCATCGGAAACCTGCGTCTGCGCCTGATTGCGAATATGCAGCATCATCGCGCACACCAGGTCTTCGAACATCGCCACCTGCTGCGGCTTCAGTCCGCTGGCACCGAGGAAGGATTTTGGCGACTTAACGAAGTAAACCTCTTCAGGATCTTCAATGTAGTGCCCGAGCGAAGAGAGGCCGAACTGCACGCTGGACGGTGAAACGTCGATGTCTTCCTCACGGTTAAAGCTGACCGCCCGGCGCAGCAGCTCCTGGGTCTCCGCCGCCGTGGCCGGAACCTGATGGTGGCGGAACAGCCATTCGCTTACCGCTTCACGCGTCGGCGCGCAGAGCATTGACGGCAGCAGCGTGCTCTCTTTTTCCATTTTCAGAAGCTGTGGCTGTCCGTTTTGCATAATCGCAACCGAGCAGTTTGCCGTACCGTAGTCGAATCCAATAAACACGATGAATCCCCATGCCAGTGAGAAGGGGCGAGACTTTAACGAAATGTCTTCATGGCGACAACAGGAATATGAAAGCAAGGCGAAACAGGACCTTTCCGTTTATGCTGTGGAGAACCCAAAAGGAGAGACGATGTACACCCTGAACTGGCAACCCCCTTACGACTGGCAGTGGATGTTTGGCTTTCTCGGCGCGCGTGCTGTGACGGGCATTGAAACCGTCACACGCGACTACTACGAGCGCAGTTTTGCCTGTGAAGGGCATCAGGGGATATTTCGCGTAACGCCGGATATCGCCACCCATACGCTGACCGTGACGCTCAGTCCGGGGTTAGTTCCGGTTGCGCAGACGTGCCTTGAACGCATCGAGTGCCTGTTCGATCTCGCCTGCAACCCGCAGCACATCGCGGATACGCTGGGCGATCTCGGTGCTGCCCGGCCGGGCTTGCGTTTGCCGGGGGCGATGGACGCGTACGAGCAGGGCGTACGGGCGATCCTCGGGCAGCTGGTGAGCGTGGCGATGGCGGCGAAACTGACGTCGCGCGTGGTGGCGCTGTGCGGTGAGCCGATCGCGGATTGTCCGGGGTATCTCTGTTTCCCCACGCCGGACGCGCTGGCGGCAGAGGACCCGCTGGCGCTGAAGGCGTTGGGCATGCCGGTAAAACGCGCGGAGTCGTTAATTCATCTGGCGCAGTCGGTCATCGACGGGACGTTTCCGCTTTTCCCGCCCGAGAATATTGAGGCCGGGATGAAGGCGCTACAGCAGCGGCCGGGGATAGGGCGCTGGACGGCAAACTACCTGGCCCTGCGCGGCTGGCAGGCGAAAGATGTCTTTCTGCCTGATGATTATCTGATTAAGCAACGCTTTGCCGGGATGACGCCCGCGCAAATTCGTCGTTATGCCGAACGCTGGCAGCCGTGGCGCTCTTACGCGCTGCTGCACATCTGGTACACCGACGGCTGGGCACCGTCAGTTGATGGCGAAATAGCTGGTGTTGAGCAGTAGATCCAGCGGCTGCGGCTCGGCGATGGTATCGCCATAGATAAAATCAATGCCGATGCCGGAGAGCGTATCCATCATGATGGGCTGGTTGCACGGGCCCGCGATGGTTTTCATCCCCAGACGCTGGGCGTGGCCCTGCACAATGGTCACCATCATCTCGTCCATCAGGTTGCCATACACGTTGCTTACCACCTCCGCGTCCAGCATCAGATAGTCGGCCATATTGGCGGTCAGGTGGGTGAAGACGTTCATGTCGCGACCCACCTGACTGAAGATCACGCGGCAGCCCGCCTGGCGAAGCTTTTGCAGACTCCGCTGCAGGTTTTTATCCGGGCTGCACACCACGTCGGCAGAGATAACCAGATGCAGGAGACGGCCCGGCATCGGGCTTTTATCCAGCAGGTCGAGAAGTTCATCGACCAGCGTTACGCTGGCTAAACCGGCCTCAGAGAGCGGCAGCGCTACCCCCATGCCTTTACTGGCGATCTGGGCGGCAGAGGTGCGGAAAAACTCGCTAAAGATCCGTCTGTCGAGGGCATGTAAAAGCTCAGGCTCTGCCAGGCCCGAGCGGAAGGCATGCTCCTCCTGGACTTCGCCCTGGCTGGTCCACAGGCGTAACGACAGCAGCCAGAAATTACTGCTTTCCGGGATGCGCGGGGAGGCGACGCTGCGGGCAATCATCATCAGGTGATTGTCTTTAATCATGTGCCACTGTTCATCAAGCGACATCATGCTGCGCGTGTTGTGATCCCGCTCCTGCTGGGGTTCGTAAACCGTCACCATGCCGCGCCCGCTGTTTTTCGAGGCATAACAGGCTATATCCGCCTGCGACATCACCTCCGACGCCTGATGGTTATTTTCATCAATCAGCGTGATGCCTGCGCTGGCGCCGATCCGATGCAGGCGGCCTTCCCACATAAAGTGATAGTCATTGATCGTGTGGATCAGGCGCCCGGCGATATAGCGCGCGCTTTCAATATTGCAGTCCGGCAGCAGTAATCCGAACTCATCGCCACCCAGACGCGCCAGCACGTCGCTGGAGCGAAGCATGGTCAACATCACGGAAGAGAGTTCCCGCAGCAGGGCATCGCCCGCAGCATGGCCTGCCGTATCGTTGACGGCTTTGAAGCGATCGAGATCGATAAAGACCAGGGCATGACGCTGGCGCGTTTCGCGAACGGTCTGCAGGAGGCGTTTGAGATGATTTTCGAAGCTGACCCGGTTTGCCAGATGGGTCAGGGCGTCGTGGGAGGCGCTGTAGCTCAGCTGACGCAGCATTTTGCGCGACTCGGTCACATCCTGAATCACGATAACCGAGCCAATATTCTGCCCGTCCAGCGTGCTGAGCGGCGTAATGCTGTAGTGAATATCAAAATTACCGCCGGTACGGCAGTTCAGCACCACGTCCTGATCGATATCGGAGCGGGACATATCGCCGCTGTGAATATTCTCCATCAGCGGCCCTTTTTCACCAAAGGTGATGTGCAACACCTTCAGGATCGGCTGGCCGATAGCCTCGGTCTGCAGCCAGCCGCTCATTTTCTCGGCCACCGGGTTCATAAAGGTGACGTTCATGTTGATATCGGTACACAGTACCGCTTCACCGATGGAGTCGAGGGTGATGTGCAGACGCTCTTTTTCCTGGAAGAGGGCCTCGTTGAGCTGCTTCACCTCGGTCATATCCATGTTGATCCCGAGCAGCCGTTCGACTTCACCCTGCTTATTGAGCACCCGGTTTGCCAGGGAGCGAATATGGCGCACGCCTTCCTTCACGCGGATGCGGAATTCCAGCTTAAACGGCAGGCGGGAAATCAGCGAGTCCCGCAGCACCTGCTCGGCGTGGGCACGATCTTCCGGCAGCATCGTGTCGTGCCAGAGCTGCCAGGTAGGCTTGATGTGCGGCGGGATTTCATATAGCTCAAACATCCGCTTGTCCCAGCTGATAATGTCTGGCTCCAGATCCCACTCCCAGATGCCGATGCCGCCCGCTTCGTTAGCTAGCGTAATGCGCTCCATCAGGCGTTTGTTGACCCACTCGGTCTGCTTCAGGTCGTTAATGTCTTCAATCTGGGCGATAAAATAGAGCGGCGAGCCGTCGGCATGGCGCACGACGGAGACGGCAAGAAGCGCCCAGACTACTTCCCCGTTGCGGGTGTAATAGCGCTTCTCGAGGGTATAGGTATTGATATCCCCGTTGACCAGCTGTTCGAGCTGTTCAAGGTCGGTGTGCAGATCTTCCGGCCATGTGAGCTGCTGGAAGGTCAGCGACTGGAGCTCCGTCTGGCTGTAACCGAGGAAATTGCACAGCGCCTTGTTAGCCTGCAGCCATTTGCCCTCAATGCTGACCAGCGCCATACCGATGGCGGAATACTCCATCGCATTGCGGAAGCGCTCCTCACTTTCGGTGATGTGCTTGCGCTCTGCGCGGAAGGCGTACATCACCATGGTCATCACGTTGGCAGGCAGGAGCAGCATCAGGAACGGCAGCCAGGGGGCGTTCAGCATCGCCCCGACGTGCTGGGTTGTCAGCGCCACCGGGTTTTGGGCAATCATCAGCGACACAACCATCACGGTGACCAGAAACACCAGGAACGCTTCCATTCGCGGCAGGCGCACGGCGCTCCACATAAGCAAAACGATAACGCAGGTGAAAGGCCACGGCAGCCAGGTGATGGCTGCCCAGCTGAGGGCCAGCGTTACGGCCAGCGTGGTCAGGGTTTCCAGCAGCAGTCTCGGGTCACGGTGGCGCAGCAGATAATGCGGTTTAAATAACAGCCCCAACGGTACCAGCGCCAGTGCACCAATCGCTTCGGACAACACCCAGACGAAGAAATTACGCAGGGGTTCAGGGCCGGGCGCCAGCAGAGACACCAGGACGCCGCCCACCAGCGGCGGTATCACGGCGCTGCCGATGGCCACGCGGATCCAGTCATTCAGATTCTGCAGCGGGTTGTACCACGGGAGCAATTTGCGAAGTAATAGCGCACCGGTAAAGGCTTCAACCACGTTAATTGAGGTGTAGGTGAGGCTTATCGATCCCCACGAAAACAGCATCCAGGTGGCCAGAATATTGCCAAACGAACAGGCCAGGGCGATTCCCGGCCACATTTTTCCTGCATGGCGGTAAAACGCCACCATCATAATGGCGGTGGGGAACCAGAGCGGGGCCAGCAGGGTGCCGAACCGGGTTAGCTCCAGGGAAAATAAGGTAAAGATAAAGGTGACCAGGCCCAGACAGACAAGTCGTATTAAAGGATGTGGGGTGGTAACCAAAACCCGCTGGTATTGTTTATTCATTACCGCTTTATCCAGAGACGCCATGCCGTCAGGGAAGATGTCCGAACGCGTGAATTAGATAATTTGGTTTATGCTAGTACAAACAATTTACAATTCATATGGTGACCGCTCAGAATTTGACACCACAGACTTATTAAATAGAGGCTCCGTGAAAAAAAACGGTTAAACGCTGAAAAAACGTTCATTTAAATTTCACTCAGGGAATAAAGCGCCACTTTTCGGCCAGTCTCGCAGAACCTGTGCTTTCGACTGGTATCACGCCCGCGAAATCCCTATAATTGCCGCGTTTGACGCTCCGGCGTCGTCCTTCCTTAACATCCAGGTTAATCAGGTCGCTAAATTTATGACTGATAAGTCTCATCAGTGCGTCATTATAGGCATCGCCGGCGCATCGGCTTCAGGTAAAAGTCTAATTGCCAGTACGCTTTATCGCGAACTGCGTGAACAAGTAGGTGATGAGCATATCGGCGTCATTCCCGAAGACAGCTATTACAAAGATCAATCCCATCTGTCGATGGAAGAGCGCGTCAAAACCAACTATGACCACCCAAATGCAATGGATCACAGCTTGCTGTTCCAGCATTTAGAAGCGCTCAAGAGCGGCCAGGCGATTGAGCTGCCCGTTTACAGTTACGTAGAACACACCCGCACCCAGGAAACCATCCGCATCGAGCCGAAAAAGGTCATTATCCTTGAAGGCATTCTGCTGCTGACCGACGCCCGCCTGCGCGAATCCATGAACTTCTCGATTTTCGTTGATACCCCGCTGGATATCTGCCTGATGCGCCGCATCAAGCGTGACGTGAATGAACGCGGCCGTTCGATGGACTCCGTCATGGCGCAATACCAGAAAACGGTCCGCCCGATGTTCCTGCAGTTTATTGAGCCATCCAAACAATACGCCGATATCATCGTGCCGCGCGGGGGTAAAAACCGCATTGCTATTGATATCTTAAAAGCGAAAATCAGCCAGTTTTTTGAATAAGCCGCGCGAATTGTGTACCGTTCAGAGATAACCTGGTTTTACCCTGAGCGCTTAACGCCTCAGGGTACGATGCATGAAAGGAGAAAGTGCCATGCGTCTTTGTGATCGCGATATAGAAGCCTGGCTGGATGAAGGCCGTTTGTCTATTACACCACGTCCACCCGTTGAGCGTATCAATGGCGTGACCGTTGATGTGCGGTTAGGCAATAAATTCCGCACCTTTAGCGGCCATACCGCACCGTTCATTGACCTTAGCGGGCCGAAGGACGAAGTCAGCGCCGCGCTCGATCGCGTGATGAGTGACGAAATCGTAATCGATGAAGGCGAAGCTTTTTATCTGCATCCAGGTGAACTGGCCCTGGCGGTGACGTTTGAATCCGTCACCCTGCCTCCGGATCTGGTTGGCTGGCTTGATGGCCGTTCTTCGCTGGCGCGACTGGGGCTGATGGTTCACGTGACCGCGCACCGTATCGATCCTGGCTGGTCGGGGCGTATCGTGCTGGAATTCTTCAATGCCGGTAAATTGCCGCTGGCGCTGCGCCCGGGCATGATGATCGGCGCGTTGAGCTTTGAACCTCTGTCAGGCCCGGCAGATCGTCCTTACAACCGTCGGCAGGACGCAAAATATCGCGACCAGCAGGGCGCGGTTGCCAGCCGTATTGATAAAGACTGATCGTTAGCCCATTGAGGATGCCATGAGAAGAGTTCTGACAACGCTGATGATTTTGCTGGTGGTGCTGGTGGCTGGCCTTTCGGCGTTGGTTCTGCTGGTTAACCCCAACGATTTCCGCGCTTATATGGTGCGGCAGGTCGAGGCACGCAGTGGTTATCAACTGAAGCTTGACGGGCCGCTGCGCTGGCACGTCTGGCCGCAGCTCAGCATTCTCTCTGGCCGCATGTCGCTCACGGCGCCGGGGGCGGCCCAGCCGCTGGTGTCCGCAGACAACATGCGCCTTGATGTGGCGCTGTTCCCGCTCATTTCCCATCAGCTGCAGGTTAAGCAGGTGATGCTGAAAGGCGCGGTGATCCAGCTCACTCCGCAAACCGAAGCCGTGCGTGATGCCAGTGCGCCTGTTGCGCCGCGCGAAAATACTCTGCCTGATGATCCGTCCGATACCGGCTGGTCCTTTGATATCGGCAAGCTGAAAGTTGCCGATAGCGTGTTGGTTTTCCAGCATGAGCACCAGGAGCAGGTGACCATTCGCAACATTAATCTGCAGATGGAACAGGATGCTCATCATCTTGCGTCGCTGGAATTTAGCGGGCGCGTAAACCGCGATCAGCGTGATTTGACCCTGTCGCTGAATGCTAATGTGAACGCCTCAGACTATCCGCACCAGCTTACGGCAGACATCCAGCAGCTGAACTGGCAGCTGACGGGTGCCGATCTTCCCACCCAGGGGGTCACCGGGCAGGGAACGCTGCAGGCCGTGTGGCGCGAAGAGCAAAAGCAGCTGGAGCTGGATAATCTCAACCTGCAGGCAAATGACAGTAGCCTGAAGGGGCAGGCGAGCGTCACGCTCGAAGAGAAGCCGAAGTGGGTGCTGAATCTGCAGTTTGACAAGCTCAACCTGGAAAATCTGCTGCCGCCACTGCCCGCCAGCGCCACGGACAGCGATGCCACGCAGACGGGGCAAAGCCAGGCACCGGTATCACGTCCGGTAATCTCGTCTAATCTCGATCAGCCTGACTATAACGCCCTGCGCGGGTTCACGGCGGATATTCTGCTGAAAGCCAATAGCCTGCGCTGGCGCGGCATTGATTTTAGCGACGTGAGCAGCCAGATGTTTAACCATAACGGTTTGCTGGTGATCTCCGAGCTGAGCGGAAAGATGGGCGCAGGGAGCCTCTCGCTGCCCGGCACGCTGGACGTCCGTAAAGACGAAGCCAGCGCCGAATTCCAGCCGCGTCTCGACAACGTTGAGATAGGCACCATCCTGAACGCGTTTAACTATCCGATATCCCTGACGGGGCAGTTGACGCTCGCGGGTGACTTCTCAGGCACGAAAATTGATGCCGATGCTTTCCGCCGCGAGTGGCAGGGGCAGGCGCATCTTGATCTGAAAAATTCCCGTATGGAAGGGCTTAACTTCCAGCAGCTGGTGCAGCAGGCGGTCGAGCGCAGCAGCGATGTGAAGGCCCAGGATAACTACGACAGCGCCACGCGCCTCGACAGCTTCACCACGGACCTGACGCTGGACAACGGACAACTTACTCTCGACGGAATGCAGGGTACTTCTTCACTCTTATCAATGACCGGTGAAGGTAAGCTGGATCTGGTGAAAGAAACCGCGGACACGCGCTTTAACGTGCGCGTACTTTCCGGCTGGCAGGGTGAAAGCAAGCTCATCGACTTCCTGAAAGAGACGCCGGTCCCGCTGACCGTATACGGCAAATGGCAGGCCCTGAATTACCGTCTGGAGGTGGATCAGATCCTGCGTAAGCATCTGCAGGATGAAGCGAAACGTCGGCTTAGCGGCTGGGCGGAACGCAATAAAGATTCACAGGACGGTAAGGACGTTAAGAAGCTGCTGGATAAGCTTTGATGTCCGTTGCGCCGGGTGGCGTTGCGGCCTGATGCCCTCACCCCGGCCCTCTCCCACGGGAGAGGGAGCAAACACTAAAAACGGCAACCGGGTTGCCGTTTTGTTTTACCTAAACCTCAAAATCCAGTTCTTCCTCATCCCGCAGCGGAATGAGCTGAACCTTTTGCACGCGATGGTTTTCAATCTGCAGCGTTTTGAGCAGATAGTCGCCCACCTGAACTTCTTCCCCCGGCTGCGGGATACGCTGCAAATATTCCATCAGCAGGCCGGCAATAGTGTGATACTCCCGTTTTTCATCCAGCGGCAGCGGCACGTATTGCACCAGGTCTTCCAGCGGCATATGGCCGTTTGCCGTCCACGAACCGTCTGCGTTTTTCTGAATATCATGGCGGGCGTCAATCTCATCCACCTCGTTAGGCAAATTACCGGCGATGGTTTCCATTACGTCGCTGAGCGTGACCAGCCCTTCCACCGAACCAAACTCATCCACCACAAAGGCAAAGTGCGTGCGCGCGTTACGGAATTGCTCAAGGGCGGAAAGCAGCGGTAGCCCCTCAGGGAAGACCAGCGGCTGGCGTACCAGTACGCGCAGGTTGAGCGCCTCGCCGTGAAGCTGCTGCTGGAGCAGGTCAATCACGTGCACCACGCCCAGCAGCTCCTCTTCCTCTTCACCGCCGGTCACCACCACGCGGGTGTGTTGGTTTTTATCCAGCAGGGCGCGAATGTGCTCTTCCGGTGCCGTCAGGTCGATATGCTCAATATCATGCCGCGAGGTCATGATGCTGCTGACCGTCCGCTGATTCAGATTAAGCACCCGCTCAATCATCCGTCGTTCCTGCGGGTCGAAGATCAGCCCGTCGCTGTGATCGGCCAGCATGGCGGAGGATTCGGCATCCAGCTCCGCATCCTCTTTCTTACCGCTTAGCAGGCGCATAACCGTGTCGGCAGTACGCTGACGCAGGGTCTGATTCGCGGACAGGAAGCGGCGGCGGTTAAATATCGCCAGCTGGTTGAGCGCTTCAATCATGACGGAGAAGCCGATGGCGGCGTACAGGTAGCCTTTCGGAATATGGAAGCCAAAACCGTCGGCCACCAGGCTAAAGCCAATCATCAGCAGGAAGCTCAGGCAGAGGATCACGATGGTCGGGTGACTGTTCACAAAGCGGGTCAGCGCCTTGCTGGCCATGACCATCAGCGTGATGGCAATAATCACCGCCGCCATCATCACCGCAAGGTGGTCCACCATCCCGACGGCGGTGATCACCGAGTCGAGAGAAAAGACCGCATCCAGCACCACGATTTGCGCCACTACCGGCCAGAATTTCGCCCCGCGGCGCTGGGTTGGATTCTCGCTGTCTTTGCCCTCCAGCCGCTCGTTGAGCTCCACCGTGGCTTTGAACAGCAGGAACAACCCGCCGAAGAGCATGATCAGATCGCGGGCGCTAAAACTCAGACCGTGGATGGAGAACAGAGGCTGTGTGAGCGTTACCAGCCAGGAGATAGAGGCCAGCAGCAGTAACCGCATCACCATCGCCAGCAGCAGGCCCGTCACGCGCGCGCGGTCTCGCTGGGAAGGGGGCAGTTTTTCAGCGAGGATGGCGATAAAGACCAGATTATCAATCCCGAGCACGAGCTCGATGACGACCAGCGTAACCAGCCCGGCCCAGATTGAGGGATCGGCAATCCATTCCATAGTAATAGCAATACCTTCTGTTATATGACGAATGTCACACTTCGATCATGGATAAAGCTGGGGGAAATTGCAATGCCGGGCTGAGATTTCTCTTAATACGACGGGTAAAAAAGAGAGCATTCTCAATAGGGTGTAAATAAGCGAAATACGTATATTTAATTACAAAGAATGCATTTTAGGATATATCGCAGGGAATGTTTTTTACTCTTATTTTGTCAATATAAAGAAAATCCTAAAAGTTCAAAAATTTGCTCTTAATATTAATCTTAAAAACCAATATTAGGACAGTTGTCTCCTTGCCTGCTATTAGGTTAGCTGCAACAATTCTCCCAGCATCAAATGTTAAATCTCGGTGTTGCTATTAATGTTCGGTCTTCAGGGGTGGTTATTCATTATCCGTCGGATTTCTCAAGCGACTGATATATTTCCAGAAGACCTTGCTCAAGAGGGTGTCTATCCATAACGCATTGTTTAGTCAGTGGATTGGTAACTGAAAGCCAAGGGCGGTAGCGTGCCTGAAAGCGTGTGAATCAGCCTCGATTATTCTGTCAATAGCCAATGGATGAATAAGCTTTTTTTAGGACTGATGCCAGTTATATTTCTATTTGATTAACTGCATGCTGAAACCCAATACGACTCGAGCTTATTTAAATTGCACAGGATAATTACTCTGCCAAAGTGATAAATAATCAATGATGAAATCCAAAATGAAATTGATGCCATTATTGGTGTCTGTGACCTTGATGAGTGGTTGCACGGTCTTTCCCGGCAGCAATATGTCAACAATGGGTAAGGATGTGATCAAGCAACAGGATGCCGATTTTGATCTCGACAAAATGGTGAATGTTTATCCACTTACGCCTCGTCTGGTGGAACAATTACGTCCACGTCCGAATGTTGCCCAGCCGAATATGTCGCTGGACCAGGAAATTGCGTCCTACCAGTACCGCGTGGGGCCGGGTGACGTGATCAACGTGACCGTCTGGGACCACCCTGAACTGACCACGCCAGCGGGCCAGTACCGTAGCTCAAGCGACACCGGTAACTGGGTGCAGTCAGATGGCACCATGTTCTATCCCTACATTGGTAAAGTCCATGTTGCAGGGAAAACGCTTGCCGAGATACGTAGTGATATTACCGGCCGCTTAGCGCAGTACATCGCCGATCCGCAGGTGGACGTTAATATCGCCGCATTCCGCTCGCAAAAAGCCTATATCTCCGGCCAGGTGAACAAATCCGGCCAGCAGGCCATCACCAACGTTCCTCTGACCGTACTGGATGCCATCAACGCCGCGGGCGGGTTAACCGACGGCGCCGACTGGCGCAACGTCGTGCTCACCCACAACGGGAAGGAGCAGCGCATTTCGCTGCAGGCGCTGATGCAAAACGGCGATCTGACCCAGAACCGCCTGCTCTATCCGGGCGACATTCTCTACGTGCCGCGCAATGACGATCTGAAAGTCTTCGTGATGGGTGAAGTGAAGAAACAGAGCACCCTCAAAATGGACTTCAGCGGTATGACGCTGACCGAAGCGCTGGGCAATGCTGAGGGTATCGATCTGACGACCTCTAACGCGACCGGTATCTTCGTTATCCGTCCGCTGAAAGGTGAGGGCAGTGCGAAAGGCAAGATTGCCAACATCTACCAGCTGGATATGTCCGATGCGACCTCTCTGGTGATGGCAACGGAGTTCCGTCTCCAGCCATACGATGTGGTGTATGTCACCACCGCGCCGGTTGCCCGCTGGAACCGTCTGATCAACCAGTTGCTGCCAACCATCAGTGGCGTTCGCTACATGACGGATACGGCGCGCGACATTCATACCTGGTAATCCGCGATGTTTAACAAAATTCTGGTGGTATGCGTGGGGAACATTTGCCGTTCCCCTACGGCTGAACGGTTGTTGAAACACTACCAGCCCGAACTGACCGTTGATTCGGCAGGGCTGGGTGCACTGGTCGGTAAAGGTGCCGATGAGCGCGCAACGAGCGTGGCGCGGGATCATCACCTCTCTCTCGACGGCCACGTGGCACGCCAGGTCACTGGCCGCATGTGCCGGGAGTATGACCTGATCCTGACGATGGAAAAACGCCATATTCATGCGCTTTGCGATATCGCTCCGGAGATGCGCGGCAAGGTGATGCTGTTTGGTCACTGGGACAATGAACGTGAAATCCCCGATCCGTATCGCAAAAGCCATGAGGCCTTTGAGGCGGTTTACACCTTACTTGACCAGTCTGCCCAACAGTGGGCGCAGGCACTGAAAGTTCAGCAGGGATAACAATGACAGAAAAAACGAGACCTTCTGCCGCCCCGACTTCGGGCAGTGATGAAATTGATATTGGGCGCCTGGTCGGCACTGTTGTAGAGGCAAAGTGGTGGGTGCTGGGCATTACCGCCGTGTTCGCCGCGGCGGCCGTCGTCTATACGCTGTTCGCCACCCCTATCTACAGCGCCGACGCGCTGGTACAGATCGAGCAGAATACCGGCAACTCGCTGGTGCAGGACATTGGTTCCGCGCTGGCGAACAAGCCGCCGGCATCCGACGCCGAAATTCAGCTCATCCAGTCACGCCTGGTGCTGGGTAAAACGGTTCACGACCTCGGGCTCGATATCTCCGTCACCAAAAATACCTTCCCGGTCTTTGGTGCCGGCTGGGATCGTCTGATGGGGCGAAACAACGACACGGTGAAAGTCACTGACTTCGTGCTGCCGAAAGGGGCAGGCGATCAGACGTTTACCCTGAAGGTGCTTGGCCCGAAACAGTACCAGCTAACCAGCGACGCAGGTTTTAGCGCGCGCGGCGAAGTGGGGCAGATGCTGACCAAAGACGGCGTCAGCATGATGGTTAGCGCCATCAACGCCCAGGAGGGCGGCGAATTCACCGTCACCAAATTCTCCACCCTGGGGATGATCAACAATCTGCAAAACAACCTGACCGTCACCGAAAACGGTAAGGACACGGGCGTGCTGAGCATGACCTTTACCGGTGAAGATAAGGATCAAATCCGCGACATCCTGAACAGCATTACCCGCAACTATCTTGAGCAGAACGTTGAGCGTAAGTCAGCGGAAGCGGCGAAAAGCCTGGCCTTCCTCGCGAAACAGCTCCCGGAAGTGCGCGCCCATCTGGATGATGCCGAGAACAAGCTGAACGCCTATCGTCAGGATAAAGACTCCGTTGACCTGCCGCTGGAGGCGAAATCGGTTCTTGATTCGATGGTCAACATTGATGCGCAGCTCAACGAGCTGACCTTCAAAGAGGCGGAGATTTCCAAGCTTTATACCAAACGTCACCCGGCCTACCGCACGCTGCTGGAGAAACGCCGCACGCTGGAAGAGGAGAAGGCGAAGCTCAATGACCGCGTGACCGCGATGCCGAAAACGCAGCAGGAGATCGTGCGTCTGACCCGCGACGTTGAGTCCGGACAGCAGGTTTACATGCAGCTGCTGAACAAGCAGCAGGAGCTGAAAATCACCGAAGCCAGTACCGTCGGTGACGTGCGCATCGTCGACCCGGCCATTACCCAGCCTGGCGTGCTGAAGCCGAAGAAAGCGCTGATTATTCTCGGCAGCATTATTCTCGGCCTGATGCTCTCCATCGTGGGCGTGCTGCTGCGTTCGCTGTTCAACCGCGGTATCGAAAGCCCGCAGGTGCTGGAAGAGAGCGGTATCAACGTCTATGCCAGCATTCCGCTGTCCGAGTGGCAAAAATCCCGCGACAGCGTCAAAACCATCAAGGGCGTCAAGCGTTACAAACAGAGCCAGCTTCTGGCGGTGGGTAACCCGACCGACCTCGCCATCGAAGCGATCCGTAGCCTGCGTACCAGCCTGCACTTCGCCATGATGCAGGCCAAAAACAACGTCCTGATGTTAACCGGCGTCAGCCCGTCGATTGGTAAAACCTTCGTCTGCGCCAACCTGGCGGCGGTGGTCAGCCAGACCAACAAGCGCGTGCTGCTGATCGACTGCGATATGCGTAAGGGCTACACCCACGAGCTGCTGGGCACCAACAACGTTAACGGTCTGTCGGAAATTCTGCTCGGTAAAGGTGAAATCAGCCAGAGCGCGAAACCTACAACGGTGCCGAAATTTGACCTGATCCCTCGCGGTCAGGTGCCGCCTAACCCGTCCGAGCTGCTGATGAGCGAACGTTTCACCCAGTTGATTGAGTGGGCGAGCAAAAATTACGACCTGGTGCTGATCGATACGCCGCCAATTCTGGCGGTGACCGACGCGGCCGTCGTTGGCCGCCACGCGGGCACCACGCTGATGGTAGCGCGTTACGCGGTGAACACCCTGAAAGAGGTGGAAACCAGCCTGAGCCGCTTCGAGCAGAACGGGATTGAGGTGAAAGGGGTGATCCTGAACTCCATCTTCCGCCGCGCGACCGGGTACCAGGATTACGGCTATTACGAGTACGAATATAAATCTGACAGTAAATAACAAAACACACCCCACCCCCCTC